>JAUYKX010000052.1 GCA_030699055.1 Candidatus Nanopelagicales bacterium | reverse complement strand
TAGGAAACGAAGTACTCGACCGCGTTGTTGGGCATCAGTTCCCGGAACTCGGTGGCCAGCTGGGCCGCCAGGGTTTTATTCGGGGCCATGACCAGGGTGGGCCGCTGAAGTCGTTCCACCAGCCACGCGGTGGTCGCGCTCTTGCCGGTGCCGGTGGCCCCGAGCAGGACCGAGTGTCGGGCACCGCCCTCGATCCGCCGGGCCAGCTCGTCGATGGCCTGCGGCTGGTCTCCCGCCGGCTGGAAGTCGCTCTCCACCCGGAAGGGTCCTCCGCTGCGCATGGCTTCACCCACTGCATCGACCACGGCTACACGCTACGGGTTAGGTCGACCATCATCGATGCCGCATCGGGCTGACCTTGCGACGTCAACCCCGGTCGACTCGTAGGCTCGGGGATCGTGGAAATCGTGAACGCCGCCGAAGCGCTTTCGCGCGGCGCAGCGGCCGCAAGTCGCCTGCGCGTGTCGGGGCTCGACCAGGGAGATCGGGTTGCCTTCGCGGTACCGGCCGGAGGCCTGACCGGATCCAGCTTGGAGCAGGCGGCCCGACTGCAAGCGGCCACGACGATCGCCGCTTTCGGGGCGCTGCGGGCCGGGATCGTGCCGGTGATGGTGAACCCGGAGCTGGGGCCGATCGAGCGGGCCCAAGTGTTGTCTGATTGCCGGGCCAGCCGGGTGATCTCATCAGCGGCCGAGATGCTCGCGTTGGCCGATCCGGAAGGCGCACCCCGCCGATCCGATCTGGCCGATCTTCCGCAGGCCCGGCCGATGCACTACACCTCGGGCACGACGGGCAGGGCGAAAGGCGTGTGGACGGGCATGCTGCCCGGACCGGTCGCCGAACTGTGGTGGCGCGACGAGATCGAGCAGTGGCCCCACGAGCCGTCGGACATCTCGCTCGTACACGGTCCGGTGGCCCACTTCGGACCGCTCAGGTTTGCGATGTTGTCGTGGCTCGGTGGCGGCAGCGCGGTGTTCCCGGGGCGCTTCGACGCCCCGCGCATCGCCCGGATCATGACGGAGCTTCGGCCGACCACCGCGTTTGTCGTGCCCGGTCACCTGCAGCGCCTGTTTGCCCTGCCGGGCGGGCCACCAACGTCGCCCTATCGGAGGCTGGTGCATGCGGGTGCGGCCTGTCCCGAATCGCTGAAGCGCACCGCTCACCGCTGGGCGGGAGTCAACCGGGTGTGGGAGTTCTACGGGTCCACCGAGGGGCAGTTCACGGCCTGCTCGGGCCCTGAGTGGGAGGAACGACCGGGCACGGTCGGCCGCTCCCGCGCCCGGCGTCGACTACTGATTGACAACGGTGTCATCTGGTGCCACGGGCCCGAGTATTGCCGTTTCGAGTACTTCGACGATCCCGAGCGAACGGCGGCGGCCTGGCGGGAGGATCCGGGGTCGGCGGGTGTGGGTGCGGCGTTCACGGTTGGCGATCTCGGGCGACTCGACGCGGACGGCTACCTGTGGTTGGAGGGGCGCCGGGAGGATTTGATCATCACGGGCGGGGTGAACGTCTACCCGGCCCAGGTCGAATCCATCCTGGCCCGGTTGCCCGGCGTGGACGAAATCGCCGTGTTCGGCGTCGTGGACGAACAATGGGGTCAGCGGGTTTGCGCAGCCTTTGTCGGGTCGGCCGATCCGGGCGCTGTCCGCGACTGGGCGCGGGGCAATCTGGCCCGCCACCAGGTTCCCAAGCTCATCCGGCGCCTGCCGGAGCTGCCCCGCACCGCCTCGGGCAAGGTCCGCCGAGTGAATCTTGCGGATCTGTTTACCTGACGAGAACCCACGAACGACCGACGGACGCGCCCGAAGACTCTCGCACGTCGAGCCGGTTCAGGCTGACCTCTTCAGGCTGGCCTCATCAGGCTGGCGCCACCAACTGCGACCACACGACATCCACCTGATCGCGCAGCGTTTCCAGATCACGGGAGTTGTCGATGACGGTGTCCGCAATGGCCAGACGCTGTTGCCGGGTGGCTTGAGCGGCCATGCGAGCGCCCGCTTCGGCCCCGGTCAGGCCGCGAGCAACCAAGCGCCGCAGCCGGATCGGGTCCGGGCAGTCGACCACGATCACGTGGTCGTATTGACCGGCCAGACCGAGTTCGGTCAGCAGGGCCACGTCATGCACCCGGATCGACCCAGCGGGACCGGAAGCCATCAGTTCGCCCGTGCGCTCAGCGATCAACGGATGCAGGATCGCGTTCAACCGCAGCCGCTGATCCTCGTCATCGAACACCCGACGAGCCAACTCCGCTCGATCCAACGAACCGTCAGCGGCCAGAACCTCGACCCCGAAGGCGTCCACCAGCCGAGCCAGTCCCGGCGAACCCGGGGCCACGACCTCGCGGGCCACATCGTCGGCGCTGACCACGAAGGCCCCTCGATCGACCAGCATCGAGGCCACAGTCGACTTGCCCGCTCCAATGCCCCCGGTCAATCCGATGATCATTGATCGCACCGCGAATATCGCACCGCTGCCCCGATCGAGCAAAGAACCGATCCCGAGCCTGGCGAATCAGCCTTCGGCGAGCTTGTCGCGCAGCGCGGCAAGTGCTTCGTTGGCATCGCTGTCCAAGGACCCGGTGGCCTTGGTCTCAGTGCGAGTCTGTCCACCGTCGTCACCGGCCCCCGCATCAGCGCTGGTCTGAGCCTCGGCGTGGCGGGCTTCCGCCACCTGTACCTTGTGCTGCTCCCAACGCCCGTACGCGTCGTTGTACTGCTGCTCCCATTCGCCGCGCTGCTCCTCGAACCCTTCGCGCCATTCGCCGGTGTTCGGGTCGAACCCCTCGGGCCCGATGTAGGCGCCCTTCTCGTCGTACGAGGCGGGCATGCCGTAGAGGTAGGGATCGAACTCGTCGATGTCCTCGGTGCTGCCTTCGTTGGCCTGCTTGAGCGACAGCGAAATCCGCCGGCGTTCCAGATCGATGTCGATCACCTTAACGAAGATCTCCTGATCGACGGTGACCACCTGTTCGGGCATCTCGACGTGCCGCTCGGCCAGTTCGGAAATGTGAACCAGTCCCTCGATGCCGTCCTCGACCCGAATGAACGCCCCGAACGGAACCAGCTTGGTGACCCGACCCGGCACCACCTGTCCGATGGCGTGCGTGCGGGCGAAACGCTGCCAGGGATCTTCCTGGGTCGCCTTGAGCGACAAGGAAACCCGCTCGCGATCCATGTCGACATCCAGCACCTCGACCGTGACCTCTTTGCCGACTTCGACCACCTCTCCCGGGTGGTCGATGTGCTTCCAGGACAGCTCGGAGACGTGTACGAGGCCGTCGACCCCACCGAGATCCACGAAAGCGCCGAAGTTCACGATCGAACTCACCACACCAGCGCGAACCTGACCCTTCTTGAGGTCGTTCAGGAAATTGGTGCGAACAGCCGATTGGGTCTCTTCCAGCCAGGCCCGACGCGACAGCACCACGTTGTTGCGGTTCTTGTCCAGTTCGATGATCTTGGCTTCGATTTCCTGGCCGATGTAGGGCTGCAGATCGCGCACCCGGCGCATCTCGACCAGCGACGCGGGAAGGAACCCGCGAAGTCCGACGTCGAGGATCAGGCCACCCTTGACCACCTCGATTACCAGCCCCTTGACCACACCGCCGGCCTCCTTGATGGCCTCGATGTCGCCCCATGCCCGCTCGTACTGCGCCCGCTTCTTCGACAGGATCAGACGCCCGTCCTTGTCCTCTTTCTGCAGGACCAGCGCCTCGACCTCGTCACCCACCTCGACGACCTGGTTGGGGTCGACATCGTGCTTGATGCTCAACTCACGGCTGGGGATGACGCCCTCGGTCTTGTAGCCGATGTCGAGCAACACCTCGTCCCGGTCCACCTTGACGATGGTTCCGGAAACGATGTCGCCATCGTCGAAGTACTTGACCGTCTGGTCGATCGCGGCTAATAGGGCTGCTTCATCGCCGATGTCGTTGATGGCCACCTGACGGGGCTCGGCGGTAGCGGAAGTTGCGGGCTGATTGATGAGGTCGGTGGACGTCATGGAGTAAGTGGCTCCGGTGGGCTGTTGTCGAGTTGGCGCATGCGAAGGACCCTGTTCCGTCACGGGTTAGGTGAATGAACCTGCTGGACCCTGCTCCGGTGAGGACCAACGGGACCATCACAGCCTTTCCAGGCTACCCGAAGACGACTCCTGTGCGACACCCCTGGTCCACCGGATGGGGATCGGCGGTCAGTGGCCATGCTCGGCGGGTGGACTCGGCTCGGATGCGTCCCCGGCTCCCGGCAGTTGCAAGGCGATCGTCTTCGACGGCACCTGAGCCGGCTCGCGCGAACCGAAGCTCACGCCGTTCGGCAGCCGACCAGTCCCGACATCGGCCACCACTCGACCCGCGGTCAAGTCCACCACGGCCAATTGATCACCGTAGAGATTCGTCACGTAGGCGAACCGGCTGGTCGGGTCGATCACGACGCCGTGCGGCCCCGAACCGGTTTCGATCGAGCCGGTCACGGTGAACGAGGCAGTGTCTATCAACGAGACGGTCCGGCCGGGTTGCTCCTCGGTGCCCTGGTTGGCAACGACAACCCGCGTCCCGTCCGGGCTGGCGTAGAGCTGAATCGGTCCGGTGCCGACGGCCACCCGGCCCACGACCGACCGGCTCCCGACGTCAACTTTCGCCACGGCATTGTCGCCGGCCAGCGAGACATAGACGAACTTGCCGTCCACCGAGGGCGCGACCTGCACCGGCTTCGTCCCGACCGGAACCGAGGCGACCAGCCGGTTGGTCGTGGTGTCGATGATGCCCATGGATCCGGCACCCGTTTGAGCCACATAGACCCACTGCCCGTCCGGACTCGGACGCGCTCCGTGGGGACCCTTCCCGACCTTCACCGTCGCCACGTTGGCCAGGGTTGCGGCGTCGATGACCGACACTGTGTTGTCCCCGAAGTTCGTGACGTAAACCCGTTGGCCGTCCGGAGAAACGACAACGTGGGCCGGCTCCCGCCCC
>JAUYKX010000039.1 GCA_030699055.1 Candidatus Nanopelagicales bacterium | reverse complement strand
CCATCCCGCCCACGCACATGGCGGCCGTCGACTGGAGATTGACGAACGAAGGATCTCTCATGTGAGCTCGGTAGGGCCGGGTGCCTCCATCGCTGACCACGTGGCAACCCAACACACCCTTCGGGCTCTCCACCTGCGCATACACCTGCCCGGGCGGCACCGAGAACCCCTCGGTGACGAGCTTGAAGTGATGGATCAGGGCCTCCATCGAGGTATCCATGATCTGCCGAACGTGGGCCGGAGAGTTGCCCTGCCCGTCCGACCCGACGGTCAGTCGCGACGGCCAACCGATCCGCTTGTCGGCGACCATCACCGGCCCGGGCCGCAGTTTGTCGAGGCACTGCTCGATGATGTTCAACGACTGCTGCATCTCGTCCATTCGGATCAGGAACCGCCCGTAGGCGTCACACGTGGTCTGGGTGACCACCTCGAACTCGTAGTTTTCGTAACCGCAGTAAGGGGAGTCCTTGCGCAGGTCGGCGGGCAGACCCGTCGAGCGCAGCACCGGGCCGGTCACCCCAAGAGCCATGCAGCCGGCCAGGTTGAGGTATCCGATGCCCTCCGTCCGGGCCACCCAGATCGAGTTGCCTATCAGCAGGTTGGCATTGTCCTTCAACCGTTTGCGCAGCAATTTCACCGTTTCGGCAATCGTCCCCTCGATCCCCGCCGGAAGATCTTCCTTCACGCCACCGGGACGAATGTAGGCGTGATTCATGCGGAGACCGGTGATTGCCTCCAGCAGGTCCAGCACCGACTCGCGCTCCCGGAACCCGTTGGTCATCGCCGTCAGAGCGCCCAGTTCCATGCCGCCGGTGGCCAGGGCGACGAGGTGGTTGGAGATCCGGTTGAGCTCCATCATCATGACGCGAATGACGTTCGCGCGGTCCGGGATCTGGTCCGAAATGCCGAGCAGTTTCTCGACGGCAAGGCAATAGGCGAGCTCGTTGTGCAGCGGGGTGAGGTAGTCCATCCGCGTGACCAGGGTTACCCCCTGAGTCCACGTCCGAAACTCCATGGTTTTCTCGATCCCGGTGTGCAGATATCCGATCCCGACGTGGATGTCGGTGACGGTTTCGCCGTCCAATTCCAGAATCAGCCGCAGCACGCCGTGCGTAGACGGGTGTTGCGGACCCATGTTGACCACGATCCGGTCGCGCTCCCCGTCAGCCAGCGCCGCCACCCGGTCCCAGTCACCCCCGTTGACCTGAATCTGCCAGGCATCCTCTGTCGACCGAACAACCGTCTCGTCCCCGGTACCGGCAACGATGAATTCGGTACCGCTCATCAGCTGTACACCCTTCGCTCGTCCGGTGGCGGGGTCGTCGCGCCCTTGTACTCCACGGGAATCCCACCCAGCGGATAGTCCTTCCGCTGGGGATGACCGAGCCAGTCATCGGGCATCATGATCCGCGTCAGTGTGGGGTGACCGTCGAACACAATGCCGAAGAAGTCGTAGGTTTCGCGCTCGTGCCAGTCGTTCGTCGGGTAGATGTCGGTAATCGACGGCACGTGAGGGTGGGCGTCCGGGCAGGTGGTCTCGACCCTGATCACCCGGCCGTGCGTGTACGACTGGAAGTGGTAGACGGCGTGCAGTTCGCGATCGGCGTCATCGGGCCAATGGACCCCTGAGACCCCGAGGCACACCTCGAAACGAAGCATCGGATCGTCGCGCAAGGCTCGCGCCACGGCGGGCAGACAATCTCGTCGAACGACAAATGTGATCTCGTCGAACTCCACCAACACCCGCTCGACCGCGTCTTCATACCCGCTGCCCAGCGCACACTCCAGTTGATCCGCGACGGCATCGAACCACCCGCCATACGGCCGGGTTGAACCAGCGGGCATGGTGACCACTTGTTCGAATTCGCCGTAGCCCGACACATCGGGTGAGCCGTGGACGCCGAACAACCCGTGTCGAACCCGCATCACCTCGACGTCGGCCGGCGTCTCGTCATCCGAACCCAGTTCGCCGCTCATCGGAGCTGCCCGATCCGTCGCTCCAGCGGCTCGGCAACCAGTGCGGCCTTCTCCAGTTCGGTGATCTGCCGCTGACGGTCGGATCCGAGCTTCATGTGCTGAACCTGATCGTGGAGCTTGAGAATGGCGTCCTGCAGCATCTCCGGCCGCGGCGGACATCCCGGCAGGTAGATGTCGACCGGCATGACATGATCGACACCTTGAACCACTGCGTAGTTGTTGAACATGCCGCCGGAAGACGCGCACACGCCCATCGCAATGACCCATTTGGGGTTCGGCATCTGGTCGTAAACCTGCCTGGCGATGGGAGCCATCTTCTGGCTGAGCCGGCCGGCCACAATCATCAGGTCCGCCTGCCGGGGCGACGGCCGGAACACCTCCATCCCGAACCGGCCCAGGTCGTACCTCGGCGCTCCGGTCGCCATCATCTCGATCGCGCAGCACGCCAAACCGAAAGTCGCCGTCCACATCGAGGTCCGTCGGGCGTAGCCGGCCAAAACTTCGACCGTGGACAGCAGGAAGCCGCTCGGCAGCTTCTCCTCCAGACCCATTGTTTTCGCTCCGCCTCAGTCCCAGTCAAGCCCGCCGCGACGCCACACGAACACGTAGACGCACAGCACGGTCACGATGAAAACGACAATTTCGAATACGGCAAAGGAGCCCATCGCGTCGAAAGCGACAGCCCACGGATACAGAAACACGATCTCGATGTCGAACACGATGAACAACATCGCCGTGAGGTAGTACTTGATGGGAAACCGGCCGCCGCCCTCTTGTTGCGGCGTCGGCTCAACCCCGCATTCGTACGGCTCCGACTTGGCCCGATTGTGGCGCTTGGGCCCGGTGAAAGTTGCCATCGTCGTCGAGAACCCGGCAAACAGGAACGCCAACGCTCCCAGCAGGAGGATCGGGAGGTAGATATCGCCCACAACCCACCTCCCTTCGGATCCAACACCCGGCCGCCCCATTCGCGAGACTGGCTACCCACCCAGCGGAGACCCTCCGGTGGGCGGACAGCGCGTCACAGCATAGGCCTGGGCAATGTTAGGGAGGTGCGCCCCCGCTTGGCGCGTCGAACGACTCTCTCCTACTCGCCGATGGTGACAAATTGCACAAGCCGGATCACGATTTTGGCGCCAGACGTTGAAGCGCGTTCACCAGTCGATCACCGGCATCCGCCCCCGGTTTGTCACTCAAGTTGCCCATCATTTTCAGGGACAATTCCATCAGCCTCCGACGCCCGAGACCGCGATGGACAGCCCAGCGCATGAACCGAGGATCACCCAAGGCCCGCAGAAACCAGCGACCCATCGTGTAGTACCCGCCGTAGTACTCCCGCAACAGTCGGGGGTAGCCCGACAGGGCCTGCTCGACCTGGGCCGGCGTCTGCCGGGCGAGCGCCTGAGTCATCACGCGGGCGGCCAGGGCACCGGATTCCATGGCATACGCAATGCCCTCGCCGTTGAAAGGGTTCACCATTCCCCCGGCGTCACCCACGAGCAGCAAGCCGCGTGTGTAGTGAGGCTGGCGATTGAACGCCATGGGCAGAGCCGCACCCCTGATCGGCTCCGTCGCGTCGTCCAGACTCAGCCCTCGCTGTGGGTGGATCTCGCGAAGCCAGCGCGCCATCAGATCCCGATAGTCGATCTTAGAGTCGATCTTGTCGGTGTTCAGCATTCCGATTCCGACGTTGACCGTGCCGTCCCCCATGGGGAAGATCCAGCCGTAGCCCGGCAGGATGCGCCCACCTGCACAGATCTCGACCCAGGTTTCCAGTCGATCATCCCGGTCGTTCGGGGTCCGGATGTAAGTCCGTACCGCCACGGCCATCGGCCGGTCGCGTCGGCGTTCCAATCCCATGGCCACGCTCAAACGCGACGAGTTACCGTCCGCAGCCACCACCAATCGGGAGCGATAACTCACCGAGTCGCCATTCGGCCGCCCTTTTTCGTCAACTGAGCGTGCCGTCACCCCGACAATGTGTTTGGTCCGATCATCGATGATCGGACCCGTCACGTTGCAGCGTTGCACCAGCCGGGCACCGGCGGACTCGGCTCGTCGGGCCACGATCTCGTCGAACTCGGCGCGACGCCGAACCAGCCCGAAATCGGGAAACGACGCCAGCCGGGGCCAGTCGAGTTCCAGCGCGTGACCACCACCCATGATCCTCACGCCTCGGTTCGGCAGCCAGCCAGCGGACTCGGAAACGTCGATCCCCATGGCAACCAACTGCCTCACGGCCCGAGGCGTAAGACCGTCACCGCACACCTTTTCCCGCGGGAAGGCCGTCTTCTCCAATAGCAACACGTCGAGTCCGGCCTGGGCAAGATGAAAGGCGGTGGTCGACCCGGCCGGGCCCGCGCCGACCACGATGACGTCCACCTCGTCCACCACCGGCGGACTCGACTCACCTGGTGCCACCGCACTGACTGCCGGTGCCGATCCGTCCATCGGGCTCATCCCCTGCCGTAGTCGTGGCGGCAGTTCGCTTCGGATACGTCACTTCCGTCGCGTCGCCTCAGTCTGATCAGCCTGCCGCACCCCGGTAACCCCTTTCGGGCCGGCTGGATTCTATGTCGCCCTTGCGGCACGCCGGTTGACCGGATGAGACAGCTGCGAGTCGAGCGCCATCCGCATCGGCTGCAACTTCACCTCCGACTCGACGACCTCCGACTCCGGTTGAGAACCGGCCACGATCCCGCAACCGGCGAATAGCCGGATTCGACAAGGGTCTTGCGGATCGATCTGCCCACAACGCAGGGCAATCCCAAACTCTCCGTCGCCGTGCGAGTCCATCCATCCCACCGGACCCGCGTACCGGCCGCGGTCCATCGGCTCCAACTCGCGAATCAGCGAATGGGCCCGTTCGGTTGGGGTACCGCAGACAGCGGCTGTGGGATGCAGGGATGCCGCCAGCGCCAACACCGGCGTCTCGGTGGCCAACGACCCGAAAACGTCGGTTGCCAGGTGCTGCACATTCGCCAACTTCAGGATGCGCGGCTCTTCGGGCACCGACAGGTCAGTGCAATGCGCAGCCAGGGAGGCGGCCACCGAAGCCACCGCCAGCTCGTGCTCGGCCAGATTCTTGTCGGAACCCAGCAACTCCGCGGCCAGCCTCCCCGCCTCCCCGGAATCCCAACCCGACCGAACAGTTCCGGCCAGTACCCGCGAGGACACGACGTCACCCTCCCGACGAACCAGCATCTCCGGCGTGGCCCCGACGAGACCGGCGACCGAAAACGCCCAACAATCGGGATATTCGGCGGTGAGCCGGGTCAACAGGGCCACCGGATCGATGGGCTCGCTCGCCCGGGCGAAGACGTCGCGGGCCAGGACCACCTTGTCCAACTCGCCGGCCGTGATCCGGCGGATGGCCTCGGCCACACCCTGGCGCCAGGCGCGCACACGATCGGCATCGTCGGGCCACGAAACCTGCCGCGGAGCGCGGGGCTGGTCGGATCCCAACCTCGCCAGCACCTCACCGGGTTCGACGGCGGGCGACTGCGTTGGTCGAACAATGGTCAGCCAGGATCGATCACCACGTCGACCGAAGACAAGGCGCGGCAGAACCACGACACTCTCAACGGAATCGGAGTCGAAGCCGAAGGTGGCGAAGGCAACCGGACCGGTGCCCGGCGCCCCCACCTCATCGATGATTTCGGTCTCCCGGCAGACCCGACTCCACCACCGATGAGCCCG
>JAUYKX010000227.1 GCA_030699055.1 Candidatus Nanopelagicales bacterium | reverse complement strand
CCTTGTTAACGCACGTCGTCATGTTCCGATTCGATGACCCGGCCGACGCAACCACAGCCGTCACCAAGCTGCGCGCTCTGACCGATCGCATCAGTGCCGCCAGAACGTTGCGGGTGGGGACCAACCACAACACCGGCGCCGGAATGTTCGAAGTCATTCTGATCAGCGAGCATGACGATGCGACGGCGCTCGACGAGTACCGAACCCACGCCGAGCACCAAGCTGTGCTCGCCTGGTTGGGCGAACACCCACACGAGCGCGCGGCGTTCGACTCGACAGACCTGGCCTGAAAGACAACCGCTAGCGGACGGCGACCCACCGGCAGACCATGTCGAGGAAAGCGCCAGTGCGTCGGAAGTTGCCCTGCCTTGGCAACTTTTTCGTCGCCGAAACCGCTGGTATTCGGGGTCCGGAATCCATCCGCTGGATCTACTCCCGTCAGTACGAGCAACTTTTCAGGGTGCCAGCTAGCGCTTTTCGGGACGAGCCAAGGAGTACATATCGACTCGTGCGCAGTGCCGTCGCACCCGACGCCTGGGCCATCAGTACTTGCGAGCATCACATAGTCCGCAGGGAAGCCGGAGTCGGTGGGCTCGACCGAATTGGCAGGCGCCAGCGGAGCCAGAGCAAGCAAGCCAATCCGGCAATCGTGAGTGACTCGAACCGCCCCGAGCAACCGGCACTCCCACCGGCGGCGCTCTCGACTGTTCGAATACCCCATTGCCCCCGAGGCGGGCCTGTCCGGGACGACGGTGGACGGTATTCAGAACTTCGCCATGGCGCTATGTGCAGGCACAACGTTGCCGAACGGCGACGTGACACCCGCCGAGTGGGTGCTCTGCCCGGCGACCTGAGGGACATCGTCGAGTTCGCCCCCGGGGGTTCTCCGGTGGGTCATCTCGGGTGTTGTGCCGCGCCGAGACGGTGAGCGTTCGGTTGGGCCGAATGGGTGGTTGTTCTCGTCGGGGTTACGGGTTGCCGTGCTCCACTCTGTGATGGGGAGCGCCCTTGGCGCCCCGGGATTTGGTCAAGTTGACGGGAGTGGATCATGGGGATTCATCACTTGGTGAGGGCCGGTGTCGGTGCGGGAGTGTGCGGCGCCCTGGTGACTTCCCTGGCGTTGACCGGGGCAGGTGCCGGGTCGGCCACCGTGTCGACACCAGGTGCGTCGGGCGTGCCGGAACCGCGGCAAACCGCAGGACCCGCCCCGGAACGGGTCGATGGGGGCGCGAGGGCACGAAAAATTTGCCGGGCCTGCAGTATCGGGGTCACCAATGTGAAGGTGTCGCGCAAGCGCAGGATGGTGAGCGCTGACGTGAAATGGGCGCGCTCGCTGATCGCCCGCAAAGGGAAAGGCCACCGTCACCGGTTCAATGTCCGGCTGGTCGCCCTGTACGGGGCGCGGGACAAGCGCACCGGGGTGTTGGCCCAAGTGTCGAAGAAGCATGTGAGTTCGGTGAAGGAACATGTGCGCATGCGGTTGAGCAAACGCGAAACCCGCCTGTTGCGCACGGCCGACGATGCGGTGCTCAGCGTGTCGCACAATTACGACAGACCCCGCGATGGGAACCTCCGGTACGAAAAGAACTACGTGACCACAACACATTTGACCCAAAAACATTTCCGCCTTCGCAACACACCAAAGCGCACCACCGCTGCGGAGAGCTCCGCGATACCGGCGGGCGGAAACCGGGCCACGAGTCGCAGCGGATTGAAGAACTGTTCGAATATCGTCATCGGCTTCAAGGTGGACCTGCACGATTGCGACCTGACCGGGGCGCACCTGGCCTACGCGGACCTGTACATGGCGAACCTGACCGGGGCGGACCTGTACATGGCAACCCTGACCGGGGCGAACCTGGCCTACGCGGACCTGACCGACGCGGACCTGCGCGGCGCAACCCTGACCGGGGCGAACCTGGTCAACGCGAACCTGGCTGGGGCGAACATGTTCGGGGCGAAGGTGGTCGGTATTCAGGACATGGGCTGGGCAACATGCGATGGCACGACGATGCCGAACGGCTACAAGACACCCGCCGAGTTGATGTACTGCCCGGCGACCTGAGGGACATCGTCGAGTTCGCCCCCGGGGGTTCTCCGGTGGGTCATCTCGGGGGTTGCGCTGCGCCGAGATGATGAGTGTTCGGTTGGGCCGAATGGGTGGTTGTTCTCGTCGGGGTTACGGGTTGCCGTGCTCCACTCTTTGATGGGAATCGCCCCTGGCGCCCCGGGATTTGGTCGAACTGACGGGAGCGGATCATGGGGATTCATCACTTGGTGAGGGCCGGTGTCGGTGCGGGGATGTGCGGGGCACTGGTCGCTTCCCTGTCGTTAACCGGGGCAGGTGCCGGGTCGGCCACCGGGTCGACACCGGGCGCGTCGGGCGTGCCGGGCGCACCGGGGCTGCGGCAAAAAGCGGGGCCCACCCCGGAACGGGTCGATGGAGGCGCGAGGGCACGAATTTGCCGGGCCTGCGGGATCAGGGTCGCCAATGTGAAGGTGTCACCCAATCGCAGGATGGTGAGCGCTGATGTGAAATGGGCGCGCTCTCTGATCACCCGCAAAGGGAAAGGTCATCGCCAACGGTTCAATGTCCGCCTGGTCGTCCTGTACGGGGCACAAGACAAGCGCACCGGGGTGTTGACCGAAGTGTCGAAGAAGCATGTGAGTTCGGTGAAGGAACATGTGCGCATGCGGTTGAGCAAACGCAAAGCTCGCCTGTTGCTCAAGGCCCCCGATGCCGTGCTCAGCGTGTCGCACAATTACGACAGGCCCCGCGATGGGGACAAGCTGTTCGAAAGAAACTACGTAACCACAACACATTTGACCAAGAAACATTTCCGTTTTCGCAACACACCAGAGCGCACCACCACCGCGGAGAGCGCACCGGAGATCCCCGCGATATCAGCAAGCGGAAACCGGGCCACCAGTCGCGAATTGAGGGACTGTTCGGACATCCCCATCCGCCGTAAGGCGGACCTGTCCGGTTGCGACCTGACCGGGGCGAAGCTGGCCGGGGCGGACCTGTTCATGGCGAACCTGACCGGGGCGAAGCTGGCCAGCGCGAACCTGACCGGCGCGAACCTGTATTTCGCGGTCCTGACCGACGCCAACCTGACCGACGCGAACCTGACCGATGCGTTCGCGCCCGGGGCGGGCCTGTATTACGCGAACCTGACTCGCGCGGACCTGGGCAACGCGGACCTGACCTCCTCGATTCTGGAGCAGGCGGATCTGACCGGGGCGGACGTGAGCGATGCGGACCTGCTCGGGGCTAACCTGATTCGCGCCAACCTGACTCGCGCGAATCTATGGGACGCGAATTTGACCGAAGCGATCCTGACCGAAGCGATCCTGACTCGCGCGAACCTGGGTCGCGCGAACCTGACCGGGGCGAACCTGACTCGCGCGAACCTAAGGGGCGCGAAGCTGACCGGCGCGAAACTGATCCGGGCGAATTTGACCGGGGCGGACGTGGTCGGTATTCAGGACTTCAACTATGCAGCGTGCGGTGGCACGACGTTGCCGAACGGCAATGTGACATCCTCGTCGCCGTCTCAATGTCCTAGGTTGACGTGACGGGTGTGGTTGTCGTCGGGGTTGGGGTTGCGGTACTCCACTCTGTGATGGGGACTGGCCGGCCTGCTGCTTGCCGGGCGCTCCGGGTCCTTTCGGTCGTGGTTGGCCGGCGGCGTCAGTTCGTGACCGGTAGCCCGCAGACGCTGGTATCGTCGCGATCGCCTCTCTGACAGGGTTCGTCATCTTCACGGTGATCTTCACGGTGATCTACACGTCGGCGCCCGCCCGTCGTGCCGCAGCGACCACGGAGCGGTTGTAATACGCCGGGTCCGTCCGCGCCAGCACATCGAACACAGCATGCGAGCGAGGGGCGCGGCCCATTCAGTTGCGCCGCTTTCGTGCGCATATATTTGCGTTTCCGCAAATATCGGCTTACGCTGTTCCGCAAATATCGGTTTTTGCGGTTGTGCAAATGAGGAGCGTCATGAAGATAGTCGACCTTGTTCGGCGCACGCTCGCCGATGCCGCTCTGGTGGGAAACCGCCGGTGGGCGAGTCAGGGTGACATCGCGTTTGCCGCCCGCTGCTCGGTGGCGGCGGTCTACCAGGCCACCCGACATTTGAGTGAGATCGGCGCTATCCACAAATACGGCCAGGGCGGGTTGTCGGTCACCGATCCGGAACGCGTAGTCACAACGCTCGCCGCGAGCAGAA
Organism: Candidatus Nanopelagicales bacterium; assembly: GCA_030699055.1. Lineage (GTDB taxonomy): Bacteria > Actinomycetota > Actinomycetes > S36-B12 > UBA10799 > JAUYKX01. The sequence continues at coordinate 12,005 of JAUYKX010000227.1, read as the reverse complement.
CTCTGCGCCGTGATGTGCTCGCTTCCACCAGCCTTGACGGCGCACAGCACTTGATCAGCACCTGCGATGCGTACGCCTTGGGTGGTACTGACGCAGCGCTGCACCATCTAGGTGGACCGAACACTGTCGCGGACAAAGGTCAGCGCCTGATTTACGTTCCTCCTGGCACGGGCCTTGACGAGTTACCTGACGGCAGCGATGTGCTTGTGCTCCCGTTGGATGCACCAGCCGCTCGGGATTGGAAGGATGGCTTCAGCAGCCCGGCGCAGACGTTCGCGGACCTGTTTGCCCTGCCTGGTTGGCAGGCGACGGAATTTAGGCGGGCTTTGTGGCGCAAGCTGTTCGCTGTGGACGATTGGTCCAATGCCGAGGTCGGCTGATGGACGGGGTTCCCGTTGACGACGAAGGGCACCTTCGGCAAATCCTTGACTATCTCGGTCACGAACTCGATCCATCGATCTTGATCGGTGGCTGGGCGACGTTCGAAATGGTCGGTGGGGAAATCAGCAAGGACATTGATCTGATCATCGGGTCGCCGGAAGTGCGAGCGAAGGTGGGGCAGCGGGTCGCCGACCTGAGCAAGAGCAGCCATCGTCAGGGCCGTAAATGGCGCGGGCTGGTCGATGGCGTCCATGTTGACATTTATCTGCCTCATGAGTCGCAGCTCGGGGAGAAACTGCGCCTGAAGGTCGGGGTCCTCGCGGAGCACACTGAGCCAGCCACCCGCGGTGCCTGGAAACTCCTCAGTATCGAAGCGCACACGCTGACAAAGATGGCCGCTCTGTTGGATCGTCCGGACAGCCAGAAGGGTGCGAAAGACGCTGACGAACTTCTGCGTCTACTCCGCCGAGAACCGGACGCCCATAAGGCGTGCGCGATCCTCGTCGAAGCCGCGGCCGTGCCACCCGCCAATATCCCTGATCTCGTCCGCGCGGCGTTCTTGCTTGTCGCCGAGAAGAGCACGGCGAACAAGGGCGACCGGCGCTATCTGGAGAAGATACGCCGCATTTGGGTTGAAGCTGCGCAGTTCGCCGTCGCCGCCCCGCAGCGGGAACGACCACCTCTGCTCTAGATCGAATTTGCTGTCAGCGGTACGACATTTTCAGCTTGACGCTGCTGTCCCGAGTTCGACGACGACGGTTAATCGACCTGAGGCGAGACGCGATGTTTGACTCTCGCAAGCGACTGCGGACAGTTTCAGGGGGTTGCCGTCTTGAATGACGGGTAGGGCGGCTCGTCGACACCCATTCTCGGGTGGTCGAGCCGCCCTCGTTGTTGAACACCGGTCGGGTCCTGACCGATCTGGGGCCGGGTTCCCCCAGAACAGTTCTCATCATGGAAGTCAGACGGTCTGTGAAAGTGGTGATGCCGGAATTCTGGCGCCGATGGTGTCGAGGAAGGGAAGATCGCTACGTCTGTAACGTCGTTTGAGAAAGATCGCGTGGTGCCCGGGTCGTCACCTGGCCGGGGGCAGACCCCCACCCACCAAACGTGGGCCGCTAACAGGGAAATCACCCCAACCCCACCCAACTGATCGTGGACTGATCAGATAGGTCTGAGGATGGGACGACTCTTCATGGTGGAGGTGCCGGGAATCGAACCCGGGTCCAACGGAACCCCTTGGAGGCTTCTACGGGCGTAGTCGCAGTAATCGCGTTCTCGGCCTCCCCGCTGTCTCACGACGCTGTGGGGAACACGGCCCAGTCACTGTTTGATGTCCCTTCCACCCCCGATGACCGGGGCGGTCGGTGAGTCTTCAAGTCGACGCCGGGTCCTATCGGGAAGACACCGATAGGCCGACGGATCTCAGTTGCTTCGCCTAGGCGGCGAGAGCGAGATCGGACTGCTTGTTATTGGCAGTTGTTGTTTTCAACGGAGCGTTTACGAGATAACCGTTGATCCTCGGCCCGCTTCACTCTTCGGAACTGACGTTGTCGAAACCGTTCACCCCCTGCTGAGTGGGCGCACCCTCAAAATTGAGGGGACGCCAACAAGATGATCGCTATGCAGTTGTGTTGGTGGAGAGCTACCGACCAGGGTACGCCGGTCGGCTTGTCTCCGCACCTGTCCTGAACGCATCGTGGTTGACGGGTATTCCATACCGGGCTTCCGGGGTCGCGGATGCGCAATGATCAGCCCACGACGGCCGGCGGCGCACCTGCATGAGCGCTCTGCGGTCGTCCCACCGCACCAAAGGAGCGCCATGAACAAGAACCCGGTTACGGATGCCCTCACGAAGATGTACTTCGGGATGCCGCTTTGGGCCTGGATCGTCGTGGCGGTGGCGGTGATCGCCCTGCTAGTTCTGATCATCGCGTTGGCCCGTTCGGGGAAGAAGCGCGATGTCTGGGAACACGGCCTTCACCTTCGGGTCGCCGACGCCCGGTGGTGCGCCGATTCACTCACGCTGGTGGTGGCCGACAGAACCAAGAGCGCACCAGAGATCGCGCGCGCCTGGAACGACGGGGTCTCCCGGATGGCAACCCTGAGCCAGCAGCTCTACGAATTGGCCACCTTGGCGCCTTCGGTCAAGCGGGCCCAGGTGCCACAACAACTCGCCATCGCCATCGACAACCTGCGCCAGGCCCTCGACGCCGATGTCCGGCTACGGACCAGCGGATACGCGCCGGGACAGGAACATGTGATCGCCCAGTCGGCACAGGTAGTAGCTCTGCGCCGCCAGGAGCTGGAGGCGCTCATCATCGCCGCGCGCCGCTGACGGGCGCCACCTCAGGCGAACAATTCGGCTGCGGCGTGCCACAAGATCCGCCGGAGCCACTCGGGGTCCTCATCGAGGTCGAGTCGCACCAGAGCGGCGAGCGCATGACCGTAGTCGTAGGAGATATTCGGAAAGTCCGATCCGAACAACACGTCATTGCGCAGAGTCGCCGCCAGCAATCGGGGACGCAGCTCGGCGGGAAACGGCGCCAGGCGTTCCATGAAATCGGTGAAGACCATCGTTGTGTCGATCCGAACCCCCTCGAATTGCTCCGAGAGAGCCAGGAAATCGCCGTACTCGGGTGCCCCCGCGTGAGCGATGACCAGTTGGAGCCGGGGATGCGACCTGAGCAATTCGCGCACCGGACCGGGGCCCGTGAATCGCCCCGGTATCGGCCCGGACCCGCAATGCAGCACCACCGGAACCGCCGCATCCTCGACCAGTCCCCACACCGGCTTCAGCGACGAATCCCGGGGATCGAAACCGCTGACCTGCAGGTGGATCTTGAATACGCGGGCGCCAGCGGCAAGAGCCGCCTCCACGTACTCGACAGCCTCCGGCTCGGGAAAAAACGTCGCGGTGGTCAGGCAGTCGGGATTCGCTTGGGAGAACTCGGCGGCCCAGGTGTTGAGCCAGTGCGCCATGCCGGGTCGGTGGGCGTACACGAGGGCGGTGAACCGGCGAACACCCCACTCCCGCAGCAACCCGACGCGCTCCGCTTCGGGCAACCGGTAGGCGATCGGCCAGTCGACTCCGTATAACCGACCCGCGTCATCGAAAATCCGCCACACCTTCCGCATGACCTCTTCGGGCAGGAAGTGGGTGTGCACATCGGCGATGCCCGGCAGGTCGAGAGAACGAGCCAGGGCGACCGGGTCAGTCGTCACGATGGCCCTTCGCCCGGCGTCCGACCGCCCGGTCGGTTTCCCGGCGCGCCTGGCGCTCGGAGATGGCCTGCCGTTTGTCGTGGGTCTTGCGCCCCTTGGCCAGGGCCAAGTCGACCTTGGCGTAACCGTCGTGGAAGTACAGCGACAGCGGAACCAGGGTGTAGCCGCCGGTCTTCGTCTTGCCGATCAACTTCTTGATCTCGTCGCGACGCAACAACAGCTTCCTGACCCGGCGCGGCTCGTGGTTGGTCCAGGTTCCCAGGTCGTATACGGGAATGTGGACTCCGTGCAACCACACCTCGCCGTCGCGAACCATCGCGTATCCGTCGGTGATGGTCGCCCGCCCGGCGCGCAGCGACTTGACCTCAGTGCCCTGCAGAACCAAGCCCGCCTGGAAGACCTCCTCGATCGAATAGTCGTGGCGAGCCCGACGATTCTGGGCGACCAGAGCCCGCCCTCGTTCCCGACTCATGACCGGTCAACCAGACCAGCAGGACACCCGCTGCTTAGCACCGCCACCGAACCATCCCATCGGGTCGTAAGGCACACCCCGAACATGCACCTCGAAGTGCAGATGAGGCCCGGTCGACCAGCCCGTCGATCCCACATATCCGATCACCTGGCCCGCGCTCACCCGCTGGCCGCTCCTGACGGCAATGCGGGACTGGTGCGCGTACATCGTAGACACGCCGTCGGCATGCGCCACGATCGTGTGGTTCCCGTACGGCCCACCAGAGGCGACTGTGGCCACCGTGCCCGCACCCGCTGACCTGATCGAAGTACCGGAACCCGCGCTGATGTCGACGCCCGTGTGACACGAGCGGTAGCCGTAGACCGGATGCACCCGCCAACCGGTGCGACCACCGGCACCTGCCCCCGGGATCGGCCAGGTCAGTGCGCCGCTCGCCGGAGCCGAGCCGCTGCCACTGCCACTTCCGCTGCCACTTCCGGGCGAGGTCGGCTTCTGGGTCGGCGCCGGCCCGGAACCACCTGAGGCCGGCTTCTTCTTGTTCTTGGCCGCCTCGGCTTCTTTCCGGGCCTTTTCGGCCTCCCGCCGAGCTGCCTCCGCAGCGGCCCGCGCGATCCTCCGCTGCTCTTCCAACAGTTCGCCGTACATGCGCTTAACCGACCGCCGGTGCCCAGCTGCCGTGCGCAACGCTGCCGCCCGCCGGCTGACGAGCACGTCGACTTCGTTCTTCGCCGCGGCGGCCTCGGTGGCCGCCCGGTCGGCCGCCGTCGCCTCGCGGGCCGCCGTATCCCGATGCCGGACCGCGTCATCCCGCAGGCGCTGAACGCTGACCAGTTCGGCGGCAAGCTGCTGCTGGGCGGCGGTCATCTCATCGAGGGCCGTGTTATTCCCCCGGGAACGGCGAGCCAACGCCTCCAGCGCCACGGCGAAGTCCGCCGGATCGCGAGCACTCAGGAGCACCTCGAGTTCACGTTGACCATCACCGGACATGTACGACTGCCGCGCCGTCGCGCCGATCCGCACTTTGAGCGCGTCGACGCGCCCCCGCGCTTCCACGACCCGGGTCTCAGTGGTTTGGACCGCCGCTTCGGTGGCCGCCAACAGGGCCACCGCCTGCTCCCGCGCCCGGTTCGCCGCCGCCAACCCGCTCTGAGCCCCGGCCAACTTCCGCTGAGCCGTCGGCAGCGACGCGGCAACGCGCTCGAGCTCCTCCCGCGCCCGGCGAACAGCCTTCGACGCGTCGGCAAGATAGTCGTGAGTTTCGGCCACTTGTTGATCTATAGGTACTTCAGTGGCGGCTGCCCGAACCGCCGCACCGGTCCCGGTCGGAGCTCCCGACGCCCCAACAGCCGCCATTCCCCCGGCACAACACCCAACCATCCCCAAGGCCACCACGGTGGTGACGACCGAACTTCGGCCCCGCGAAACCAACGTCTCACTGCCAGTCTCGTCTAAGCCGCCTAAGCCATCGCCAAGATCCATGTCCTCGTAGACTCCGGGCCTCAGATGCGCAGATATCGGCGGACGGACAGGGCCGCGGCAACGGACGCGATCACCACCCCGGTGACGAACACGATGATCGACACCTTGATGATCTGATCCCAGCCGATGAACGCGGTGAAGCGGAAAGACGGTTGCAGCATCCGATCAACCAGGTAGATCTTCTCCCCGACGAGAATCCCGACGGCTATCAGACCGCCGAGCCCGGCGGAAACCGCTGCCTCCAGGACGAACGGCAATCGGATGAAGGTGTTACTCGCTCCGACCAACTTCATGATCTCCGTCTCGCGACGACGACTGAAGGCTGCCACTCTCATCGTGTTAATGATCAACAGCACCGTCACGATCAGCATGGCGACGGCGATCCCCATGGCCATCGCCTCCAGACCGCCGAGTAATCGGAAGAACTTGTCCAGCAGCTTTCGCTGGTCCTGCACCTGTTCGACACCCGGCATTCCGGTCACCGCCAAGGCGACCTGCGCATAATCCTCGGGGTTGACCAACTTCACGCGGAATGACTCCGGCATGGCTTCGGCAGTGACATTCGCCAGGATCGGTGAGTCCTTGAACTGTTGTTTGAAGCGTTCGAACGCCTCTTCGGACGACTCGTAGTAGATCTCGGAAACCACGGAGGTCATCCCGGCCAGCTTGGTCCGCACGGCCTCGCGCTGCTCGGGGGACACCGGGCCGTTTGGACAGATCCCCGGGTCGGACGCGGTACCGCACAGGAACACCGACACCTCGACCCGGTCGTACCAGTAGTCCTTCATCACGGTGACCTGCTCGCGGACCAACAATCCCGTGCCGAACAGGGTTAGCGACACGGCGACCGTCATGATCACCGCGATGGTCATCGTCACGTTGCGCCCGAGACCGTGTAGCACCTCGCGCAAGGCCAGGCCGATTCGTCTCATCCCGGCCTACCAGCTGGTTCCGTAGACGCCGCGGGACTGGTCTCGCACGATCTTCCCGGCCTCCAGTTCGACCACCCGCCGCCGCATCTGATCGACGATGGCGGCGTCGTGGGTGGCAATCAGCACTGTCGCCCCTTCGCGGTTGATGCGGTCGAGAATGCGCATGATCCCCAACGACGACGTCGGATCGAGGTTCCCGGTCGGTTCATCGGCAACGACAAGGGGCGGGCGATTGACGAAAGCACGCGCAATCGCCACTCGTTGCTGCTCGCCACCGGACAACTCCCCCGGCCGGCGACCGGCCATCTCCGACAGTCCGACCAACTCCAGCGCATCGGCCACAGCCGGCTTCACCACTGACCTCGGCTGACCGAGCACGTCCAGGGCGAACGCCACGTTCTGGGCGACGGTCTTGTTGGGAAGGAGCCGGAAGTCCTGGAAAACGGCCCCGATTTCACGCCGCAGTCGGGGCACCCGCCATCGGCGGATCCCGGCGACGTCACGTTCATTGACGAACACCCGGCCCGAGGTGGCCTTTTCCTCCCGAAGCAGCAACCGCAGGAACGTCGACTTGCCCGATCCCGAAGGGCCGACCACGAACACGAACTCCCCCGTCTCAATGCCGACGGCTACGCCGGCGAGCGCAGGCCGCGACTGACCGCGGTAGACCTTGCTCACATCCTCGAAACGGATCACTTGACTGGCGCTCCTGGTTCGACGGGACAGTGTGGCGCCGGCAGGGGGAAGACCGACCCCATAGCAGGGCCGACGTACCGGACGCGTGTCGACCGTACTGCGACCGCGGCCGATTCGGGCTTAGGTCGCCCGGCGTGTACTCACCGCACCTCGCGGTGCCGGCGCCACCGGATTCCGGCTTCGATGAAATCGTCGATCTCCCCGTCGAGTACCGCCGTCGTGTTCCCGGTCTCGTGTTCGGTGCGCAGATCCTTCACCATCTGGTACGGGTGCAGCACGTAGGAACGCATCTGATTACCCCACGATCCGGCCGAGTCGCCACGCAGCGCGTCAATCTTCGCGCGCTCCTCTCGGCGTTTGCGCTCAAGCAGCTTCGCCTGCAACACCACCATCGCCGTCGCCCGGTTCTGCAACTGGGAGCGCTCGTTCTGGCACGAAACGACGATTCCGGTGGGCAAAGGCGTGATACGCACCGCCGAGTCGGTCGTGTTGACTCCCTGACCGCCGGGACCCGAGGAACGATAGACATCGACTCTGATCTCATCGTCCGGAATCTCAATCGCCTCGGTTCGCGCGATCACCGGGACCACTTCCACCCCGGCGAAGGAGGTCTGGCGCCGGCTCTGGTTGTCGAACGGCGAGATTCGCACCAGACGATGGGTCCCCTGCTCGACCGAAAGCGTCCCGTAGGCGTAGGGGATCTTGACCGCGAACGTCGCCGACTTGATTCCCGCCTCCTCGGCATACGAGGTTTCGTAAACCTCAACCGGCCAGGAGTGCCGCTCGCAGTAGCGCAGGTACATCCGAAGCAGCATCTCCGCCCAGTCCGCCGCATCGACACCACCGGCCTCGGACCGAATCGTCACCAGCGCTTCTCGAGAGTCGTACTCCCCCGCCAGCAGGGTTCGGACCTCGAGTTCACCGATCTCGGCCCGCAGAGCGGCCAGTTCCTCCCCGGCCTCGGCGAATGCCTGCTCGTCTCCTTCACTTTCCGCCAGCTCGAACAAGACCGGCAGGTCATCGATCCGCTGACGAAGCTTGTCCAGGCGACGCAGTTCACTTCGATTGAAGGAGAGTCGGCTGGTGATCGCCTGCGCGTGTTGCTGGTCAGACCACAAGTCCGGTTCAGCCACTTCAATCTCGAGTTCAGCAATCTCCCGACTCAGCCGTTCAGGATCGACCACTGCCTCGACACTTCGCAGGGTTGCTTCCAACTCGGCAATCCGCTCACCGGTCTCCAGGTCCGCCACGATCCACCAGGCTATGCGGCCCGCATCAACCGTGCTCCGCCCGGCTCACCGCAAGGGTGAGCGGGCAGCTGCCCGACCCCTGACGGCAACAGTCGGGTTCAGCCCGAAATGTGCCGCGAACGGCAGTTCGACTGTGTTGCTCAGGCTCACGGACACGGTCGTCCCGTCACAGGTGATCGATTCGATTACCGCCCGGTCGGCCCGCGAATCAGACCGCGATGGCCTCACTTGGCCCTCGACCACGCGCCGCGCGGCGCCGCAGTCGAGCGGCAGGTTCGCCAAGCGGCGCCCACCGTTGTAGATCCGGTCCAGGTCGCCAGCTTGCGCTCCGGCCAGGGCGGCGGAATCGGCGGTGGAAGCCAGCGCCCGGCGATGGATGAACAACACCGCCGCGTCAACTCCCACGGCGAAGACCAGGAACAGGACGGGGACGAGCCCGATCACGAGCATCATGACGCTGCCTTCGTCGCCACGTCGGTTCGGACTTCCGCCGCTTCGGTCACTGCGTCCGCCGCTTCGAACGACATCATGGCCGCCACCCGACCCGGAACGCACCCGCTGGATCACGAGGAGGCCCGATAGGTGTCGACCATCGCCTCGTGCTCGGCGGTTACGGCGATGGTGCCCCGATCCCCCTGTCGCGGAACGAAGGGAATCGGCACCCGAGCGGTGATCGTGACGTGAACCCGGGAGCCGGGCGACAAACATGCTCCACCCCGACAGTGGATGCTCACCTCAGGGGGCGGGGCGTTCTGGTCCTCCATGGCGATGCTGGCCGCCTGGGACGCCCGGGCCGCCGCCTGGCCGGGAGAATCGGCGGTCACGTATGCCCTTCCGGCCTCCCGGGCCGCCGTGACCGCCGCATAGGTGGCCGAATGCAGCTGGACGATCACGATGACCGCGTAGGCGATCGGCACCATCACCATCACCGCGAGACCGACGAACTCGACGATCGCGCTACCACTTTCGTGACCGGCTCCGGCGTCCCCGCCGGCTCCGGTGTCGCCGCCGTTTTCGACCGCTCGACGTCGGCTTGACCGAACGCGGCTCACGACTCGGCCAGCGCCCGACCGGAAACGGTCATCACCTCCGGCCCGAGCAGTCCGATCAACGGCAGTCGCGCCCGAATGGTCACGCTGACCATCTCCACGCCCGATTGCCGATCCCGGAATTCGGAGATGTCAGCGACCACTCCCGCCGCCAAACTGTCGGCCAGAGCCGCCTGCGCGCGACGTTTCGCCGTTCCGTCGACCGCTCCGTTGGTCGCTCCGGCCCGGGCACCATCAGCCGCTGCCGCCACCAAAGTCGTCCGCACGTACCCGGCCATCCCAATCTGAACCAGTGCCGCGAACAGGACCAGCACCAATGGCGCGACCAGCGCGAACTCCACTGCCGCCGATCCGGAATCCCCGCCGGGAAGAATCCTCGTCCGACTCACTTGCTGACAGAGTTGATGGCCCGGTCAAGCACCGAAGTGAGTTGCCCGTCGGCAAGCACCCACAGCGCCGTCACCAACCCGGCGGTCATTACGGTGACCAAAACCCAACCCGGCACGTCACCCTGTTCCGAATGCAGCCGCGCCTTGATCCGCTGCCACCAGTTGCCCACTCGCATCCGACTTCCCCCTTGTCACTTTCCTCCACGTCACGAGACCGTCTCGCAACGAAGTTCTTGGCCCACAGATCCCGTCGAAGCCCCGTGGCCGTCAAGGCACGTGGACCGTCAGGGCTTGCACCCCCGGAAACACGGCGATCACCACCACCACCGGAAGGATCAAGAAGACAACCGGCATCAGAGCCATCACCTCGCGGCGACCGGCCGACTCCATCAACTCGCGATGCCCCGCAGCCCGGGCGTCCATTGCCTGGGCCCGCAGGACTTCGGCCAGTGGGGTGCCCCTCTCCAGGGCGATCACGAAGGCATCCGCCAACCTCATCACCGCGGCCACCGAGGTGCGGGTGCCCACTTCCCGAACCGCCTCCGCCAACGGCACGCCGGCGGCCACCTCATCGCAACAACGGCGCAGTTCCCCGCCCAGTTCCCCTTGGGAGCGTGACGCCACTCGGGCCAACGCCGCACCCGGTGCCAGGCCGGCGGAAACAGTGAACGCGAGCATTTCGGCCACGGTCGGCAATTCCACCGCAATCCGCTGCCGGCGCCGGGCCGCCCGGCGTACCAGCCGCTGTTCGGCGACACAAGCGCCGGCCAGGCCGGAGATCAGGGTCAAAGCAAGCCAGGCACCGGGGGCCAAGGGGCCGGCCAGCGCAATCCGGACCAGCCCGAACAACACAGCACCTGCCATGCCGGCCACGGCCCATCTCAACTGGTGCAGTCGAAACCGTTCGACCGACTCATCGAGACCGGCCTGCGTCAATCTGGCCCGCGCGTTGTGGGCCCCGAACAAGTGATCGAGCAATGTCCTCAACGGCCGCACGAGTCGCGGCGCCAACTGCCCGATCGACCCCGGGGAATCCTCCACACGACCTCCGTACGGACCGGTCACGAGCGGAAACACGCGCCGACCCAGGTTCGAAGGCCGACTCACCTGCCCGAGCAACCACAAACCGACACCACCGGCCAACCCGATCAGGACCCCTGCCGTGATCATTGAGCAGTTCCCGGGGGGACCAAAACGCGCGGCTCTTCGGGCAACCGTCCTATTTTGATCATGGCTGTGTAGGCCACCGCAGTTGCGGCTGCGGCCGCGAACAGGATGACGGAACCGAGCGAAGTCCGATACGCCTCCACCGTGCCGGGACGGCTGGAGAGGAACACCAGGACCAGCCAGGGCGCGGCAGCCGCCAACCGGGCACCGTTCACCGTCCACGATCGACGCGCCTCGGCCTCCCCACGCAATCGCAACTCTTGGCGCACAAACTCGCTCAGTGAGCGCAGAACCCGACCCAGGTCGTTTCCGCCCACCTCCCGGGCGGTCAACAGGGCCTCGATGATTCGGTCGGCGATCGGGTCGGCCAAGCGCCGTCGCAGCGCCACGATGCTGACCTCGAAGCTGCCCGACAATCGGTAGTCGACCACGAAGTCGGCGAATTCATCGCGCAGACAAGGTGGGCCACTGTCGGCCACGGCGCAAACAGCTTCCGGCAATGACAATCCGGCTCGAACGGCACCGGCCATGGAGTCGATGACGTCGGGCCACGCGGCACGGCGCTGATCCCAATGTCGCTGCTGGGCGCGACGTTGAACCAGCCGGGGAATGCAGAACCCCACGACCGCCCCCATGATCGCGACCAACAGCAAGCCCGTCAGAAACAATGCCGCCAAGCCCGCACCCAGACCGATGCCGACGGCGGACAGGGTGTCCTTGCGGCTGGCCCCCCGACGGAGATCCGGTTGAGAGGGTGCCACCGATCGGGGGCGCGCAGCGAGTATCAGCAGGATTCCGAGCGCGAACCCGAGGCCGATCAGCGCGCCCACGACGCCGAACCGGAAATCAGTGGGCCGGATCGGCCGTCATTGGCCACCAAGGCACCATTGCGGGTGACAAAGACCGGGTCCATTCCAATCACCCGATCGTCGATGTGCCCGGGAACAGCCGCGATCTCGCTCACC
>JAUYKX010000026.1 GCA_030699055.1 Candidatus Nanopelagicales bacterium | reverse complement strand
GTCAGGATTGCACGGCCGCGACCAGGGTTCTGTGTCAGTCCGGAATACACGACCAATTCGTGACCGCGCTAGCCGAGCAGGCCAGCCGAATTCGAACGACGTACGACAACGGTCCGGGTGACCCTGATGCCTTCATGCCGCCGCTGAACAGCGAGAGTCAGCTGGAGCGGGTAATGGGGTTCCTTCATCGAAAGCCAGCCCATGCCCAGATCGTTGCCGGCGGAGGTCAACCTGGTGAACGCGGGTTTTTCATCAACCCGACTGTCGTGTGCGGACTGCAGCAAACGGACGAGCTGGTCCAGCAGGAAATATTTGGGCCGGTGATGACGGTTCAGCGTTTCGACACCGAAATCGAGGCCATCGCGAGGGCCAACGGGGTCGACTACGGCCTGGCGTCGAGCGTGTGGACCAAGGATCACGGTCGTGCCATGCGCATGTCGAAGGCTTTGGACTTTGGCACGGTCTGGATCAATACGCACATTCCGCTGGTCGCGGAGATGCCTCACGGGGGCTTCAAACGGTCCGGCTACGGCAAGGATCTGTCGATGTACGGCTTCGATGACTACACGCGCATCAAGCACGTGATGTCGGCCTTGGACTAGAGCGTAGCCCTTTGGATCGGTGTATTCACCTACTTCGCCGACCCCTACAGCGCCCATCAGCGGGGCACCAACGAACACTTCAACGGCCGACTGCGCAGATGCCTGCCGAAGAGAACCAGCTTCGCCGACCTCACCCAAGACGAACTCGACGAATACACCGCAGAGATCGTGACCGTCCCCGTGTCCGACGGTGTCGAGTCCGTCATGGCATGGATCGGCGAACGTGCCGAGCAGGTCGCAGATGGCGCCGTCGACCCGGCGGAGGACAACATGCTGCGAATCTCGTATCACGGCCGCTGCGCGGCGCTCGACCCACGACTGGTGATCGACCCGGATCCGTCGGTGAACATTTCCCCCGGCCGCAAACTCGACCATGTGGCAGATCGGATTCTGGCCGTGTGGCGCGAAACTTGCGACCAGCGCTTCCCCGAGGTGCATGGCGACGGCATTTCACCCCGGCGCGGTGGGCTCCAGCTGGTGTTCTGCGACCTGGGCACACCCGGCAAATCCCCGGACAGGTTCAGCGCGTACACCGAACTCAAACAGCTCCTGGTCGACGGAGGAATCCCGCACGACCAGGTGCGGTTCATCCACGAGGCCGGAAACGACATGGAGAAGGCCCGCATGTTCGCGGCCGCCCGCGACGGCCGCATCGCCGTCCTGTTCGGCTCCACCGAAAAAATGGGCGTCGGCACGAACGTGCAACATCGCGCTGTCGCACTGCACCACGTCGACCCACCGTGGCGCCCGGCCGATGTCGCACAACGCGACGGCCGGATTGTGCGCCAGGGCAACTGCAACAGCGAGGTCAAACTGGGGTTGGCGTAGTCAAGTCCCTATTGCATATTTGCGATCTTGGCGGCGTAGGCTTCTTTCGGGGTCGCTCCTGACAGTACCGGCATGGGCCGGTTGTTGAGTCGGTCTTGGATTGCCCGGAGTTTCGCGGGGTGGATGTCGAGGCTGGTGCCTTTCGGCAGGTGGCGGCGCAGGACACCGTTGGTGTTCTCGTTGCTGCCTCTTTGCCAGGGCGAATGCGCGTCGGCGAAGTACACCGGAACTTGGAGTTTCGAGGTCAAGGTGGCGTGCAGTGCGAGTTCCTTGCCCTGGTCCCAGGTGATCGATTCGAGGTGGTGCGCGCGCATGCGCCGGGCCAGTGCGGCGATCACTGTGCAGCTTCTGCGGCTGGAGACTTTGATGATCACTGTGAGTCGGGTGACGCGTTCGACCATTGTGGCCACGGCGGTTCTGCCCGCCTTGCCGATGATCAAATCCCCTTCCCAGTGCCCGAATTCGGTCCGGTTGTTCGCACCGTCCGGGCGTTCACTGATCGGGGTCATGCCCGGGATCCGCCCCTTGTTGGAGGCGCTTTTCGCCCTGCACCGACGCCTCGACCGTGGTCGGATCATCAGTTTGCGCAGCTTCTTCTTGACCGGGGTGTCCGAGGAGTACAGCCAGTCTTAGACGGCTTGGGCGCTGATCGTGGGCAGGGTCTGGTGTTTGCGGGTGATCAACACCAGCGCCTGCCCGATCGAGTACCTGGCCTTCAGGTGATTCGTCAGGTGCCTGACCAGGTCGGCACGGCGGTCCAACAATGGCACGACCGTCGGAACGCGCGCCAGCTTGCGGGCTAGCGCGTGTGCTCGTCCGGCGCTGTAAGCCCCCGTGCCCGCCCGGCGCAACTCCCGCGACACGGTTGACTGGTTCGCGCCGATCGCCAAGGCGATATCGGCCTGGGTGTGAGCACCCATGGACATGTTCTCGATCACCTGGCGGCGCTCAAGGGTGAGGCGGGCATACTCGGGCATGGCGAACGTTCCTTCCGGTTGGAGTGAAGACCTCCCGAAAGTAGCGTTCGCCACCCGCGTTGATCAGCCGTTATGCACTACAGACTTGATAGCGCCGTTCCGGTACGTCACAGAGAACTCATTCGACGCCTACATGTGGCAAACCCTGGCCCGCAAAGCCGAGTTCATAAACCAGCTCTACCGCGGCAACCTGGACATGCGCGAAATCGAGGACATCGGCGACGCGGCCATCGACGCGACCGAGGCGATGGCCCTGGCCACCGGCAACCCGCTGCTGATCGACCTTGCGGCGACAAGAGCCGAGGTGGACAAACTCGGCAAGCTCGCCACCCGGCACCAGGCGGCACAGCGGGATCTGGCCCGGCGAGTGCAGGCGGCCGAGGCCGACATCCACCAATGCCGGGAGCTACTCCCGCAGGTCAAATCCGCCATGGCACGACTCGAAGACACCCGCGGCGAACTATTCCGCATGACCATCGACGGCCGCGTGTACACCGACCGGGGGCAGGCCACCGTCGCGCTGCAACACTGGGTCCGCCGGCGGATGCGGCCATACCTGCAAACGGACGAAGCTCTGGGAACCGTCGGAACCCTGGCCGGAATACCGATCACCGTTGAACAAACACCCCGATTCGGGTCGAACCCGCCCGGTCTGCGGTTCATCCCAGCGGAAGTGAAACCCGCAGCGATCACCACATCCACGGGAAAGTTCCTCACCTCCACCGGCTCCCAACCGGTGCAGGGTCTTGAACGCGCGTGCCGGGCGATCCCCGACCAGGTGGTGCAACTCGACAAACGCATCAAGGCCGCCATGCAGGTGCGCGAAGACGCAAAAGCACTGCTCGGCCGCAGATTCCCGAAAACCGACCAACTTGAGAACGCCACCCGCGAGCTCGCACAACTCGAAACCGCGTTGGGGCGAGAACAAATACCGGCACCCGACAATGAACATCAGACCGCGGCCTGGCGGCCCGCCGTGAATCACGGGCCCGGAGCACACGCCCGCCAGTGAGCCCCACGGGTCGACTCTTGGCCGGGCAGGGACAGCCCGACGCCCACCTGTCTGCTTTGCGCTTCGTCGTTCGTTCCCGGGGTCCGGGCCCACTCGATGGGCTCACCCTGTGTCTCGCACGAGTTTGGCTTTTCAGCAGTGGGTGGTGGCGGTCACCGGGGTGGTGTTGGTGCGGGCGGTTCGGGCGCGGAGGGTGACGTTTTGGCCGGGTCGCAGTTTCGCCTTGAGTTGGTATTTGTGGTTGTGGGCGCGGGTGGTTTTGATGGTTCGCCACGTTCGGCGACCGTGCCGGGTGATCAGTTGTTGGATGGTGACGGTGGGGTGGTTGGCGCTGGTTTGGCCGGTGATGGTGGCGCGGGCGGGGCAGGTGGTGTTGACGCGGGTGAT
>JAUYKX010000025.1 GCA_030699055.1 Candidatus Nanopelagicales bacterium | reverse complement strand
CCCAGCCTGACCTCGAGCCCCGACTGCCCACGCCCAGGGCCTTCCGATCAGGCAGGCTTTTGCGCCCAACGCCAGCATCTTCACGACGTCCAGACCACTGCGAATCCCGCCGTCGACCAACACATCTACCCGGTCCCCGACCTCGGCCACCACTGCGGGCAGGGCGACCGCCGTGGCGGGGGTGCTGTCCAATTGCCGCCCACCGTGGTTGGAAACCACGATTCCGTCCACCCCTCGGTCGACTGCGGCCGCGGCGTCTCCCGGATCGAGAATCCCCTTGAGGATGAGCTTTCCCGGCCAGTGGTCGCGAACCCACGAGATGTCGTCCCAGGTGACGCTGGGGTCGAACTGACTGTCGACCCAATGTTTGAACTGGTCTGGGGTCCGCGCGCCCGGCACGACTTCCACCAGATTCCCGAATGTGTGGGGCCGACCGTTGATCCCCACATCAACGAGCCACTTCGGATGCGAGGCCAGATCCACCCCCCGGCGCAACATCCCGGCGGGGCCAAGTTCGGTCATCAAACCGTTGCGAGTGTCTCGATAGCGCGCCCCGACCACGGCCAGATCCACGGTCAGCACCAGCACCGGGGCTCCGGCCGACCACGCTCGGCGCATCAGCTTTTCGGCGAAACCGCGATCACGGATGACGTAGAGCTGAAACCAGAAGGGTCGGTCGACAGCCTGGGCGACCTCGTCGATGCCACAGATCGACACGGTCGACTCGCAGAAGGGAACCCCGGCCGCGTCGGCGGCCCGCGCCGCCTGAACCTCCGCCCGCCGGGCGAACATCCCGGCCAGTCCGACCGGTCCGAGAGCGACCGGCAACGCCATCTCCTCGCCCACAACCGTTGTGCCGAGCTTGAGTTGGGACACGTCCCTCATGACCCGCTGTCGCAGCCTGATCTTGCGCAGTGCCGCGACATTGTCCGCCAGGGTTGTCTCGTCGTAGGAACCTCCGTCGATGTAGTCGAACAGTTGGCGGGGCAGGCGACGGCGGGCCAACTCGCGGTAGTCGGTTACCGATCCGGGAGCCAGGCCCAGATCGCGATCTCGGCGCATCATGGAGCACGACAGTAACGATCTTGACGAAATGACGGTAATCGGACTCCGGCAGAGGGGTGAATCCAGCCTCAGGCAGCGGTGTCGAGCAATGCGTCGATGAACACCTCGGGATCGAACGGAGCCAAATCGTCGGCCCCTTCTCCAATCCCGACCAACTTCACCGGAACCCCGAGCTCACGCTGCACGGCCACCACGATTCCGCCCTTCGCCGTGCCGTCGAGTTTGGTCAGCACCACCCCGGTAATCGCCACGGCTTCGGCAAAAACCCGGGCCTGGATGAGTCCGTTCTGACCAGTGGTCGCATCGAGGACCAACAGGGTTTCGGTCACCGGCAACCGTTTTTCGATCACCCGCTTGACCTTGCCCAACTCGTCCATCAGACCGACCTTGGTGTGCAGCCGGCCCGCAGTGTCAACGATCACCACGTCGGCCTCTCCGTCAATCCCGACCGAAACCGCTTCGAAGGCAACCGACGCCGGATCCGCACCCGACTCGCCCCGCACTACCGGCACCCCGACGCGGGCGCCCCAGGTCTCCAGCTGCTCGCCAGCGGCAGCCCGAAACGTGTCGGCCGCCCCCAACACGACGTCACGATCCTCGGCCACCAGAAGGCGGGCCAACTTGCCGCAAGTGGTGGTCTTGCCGGTCCCGTTCACCCCCACCACCATGATCACAGCCGGTCCTTCGGCCGGGGATCCGTTCCCCGAATCTAGGTTCAGCGAGCGATCCATCCCCGGTTCGAGTTGCCCGATCAGCTGCCGTCGAACCAGCGTATGCAAGGCCTGTCGATCGGAGTTTCCGGTGACCTTGACCTCGGTTTCCAACGCCGCCAGCAACTCTGCCGTCGGCCCGACCCCGAGGTCGGCGGTCAGCAGCACGGCCTCCACCTGCTCCCAGGTGTCCGCGTCAACCGTGGATCGGGACAACAACGTCAGGAGCGACCGACCGAAGACGGTGTTGCTGCCGGCGAGTCGAGCCCGCAGCCGGACCAGGCGACCTCCGATGGCTTCCGGACGCTCGATAACCGGCGGCGCCTCGATCGTCGGCGGCGCCTCGGGGGGCGCTGAAGTCGGAGTCGGCGCTGAAGTCGGAGGAGCAGCCAGCGGGAGCTGAGGCCGGCGGCGACCTCGCCGCCCCCCAAACAGCAAAACAGCCGCAACCACCAGAAACAACAGCGCCGCCACGGCGATGGTCAGATAAAGGGCGATGTCACTCATGACCGGTCAGTGTTTCATCCCGCCGGGTCAGCGACGCAGGGTGGAGATGTCAGGCGTTCTGGAGTTCGCGCAGGCGCTGGCTCACGACCTTGGTCACCCCGTCGCGCATCGTCACGCCGTACAAGGCGTCAGAAATCTCCATAGTCCGCTTCTGATGAGTGATCACCAGGAGTTGGCTGGTGTCGCTGAGCTCCCGCAGCATGCCGATCAGACGACCCAGATTGTGATCGTCCAGTGCCGCCTCCACCTCGTCGAGCAGGTAGAAGGGAGCGGGTCGGGCCTTGAACAAGGCGACCAGGAACGCCATGGCCGCCAGCGAGCGTTCGCCACCGGACAGCAACGACAGCCGCTTGACCCTCTTGCCCGCCGGTCGAGCCTCAACCTCGACTCCAGTCGTCAACAGGTTCTCCGGGTCCGTGAGCACCAATCGGCCTTCCCCTCCCGGGAAGAGCCGACCGAACACGGCCGTGAACTCGCGCTGAACATCGACGAAGGCCTCGGCAAACACCTGTCGTACTCGCTCGTCAACTTCCGCGACAATTTGCAACAGATCGCGCCGACTCTGCTTGAGATCCTCCACCTGGGTGGTCAGGAACGCGTGACGTTCCTCCATGGCGGCGAATTCCTCCAGCGCCAGCGGGTTGACCCGCCCGAGCAACACCATCGCCTTTTCGGCTTCGCGCAGGCGCTGCTCCTGCTCCCGGCGAACGAACGGCCGAGGTTCAGGCAGAGCAGCGTCGTGATCCACCTCGTCACCGGGTGCGGAGGGTGAGGGCGGAATGAGTTGATCCGGTCCGTATTCATTGACGAGTGTGTCGGTGTCGAGACCCAACTCGTCCCGGGCTCGGGCTTCCAGCTGCTCGATCCGCAACCGCTGTTCGGCGCGGGCAACCTCGTCGCGGTGGAAACTGTTCGTCAGTTCCGCCAGCCGGGCGCTTGTCTCGCCCACCTCCCGCCGGACACGGACGAGCTCGGACTCGGCCTCCCGCCAGCGGGTCTCGACCCCGTCACGGTCAACCCGAACCTGCTGTAGAGCGTTCTCGACCACAGTCAGGGCGGCCTCAGCATCAGACAACACCCGTCGGGCAATCAACGTCTGCTCCCGACGACGTTGGTTTCGCCGTTCGCGTTGTTCCATGGCCCGCCGTTCAGCGATTACGGCCTGTTCCATTTCCTTCAACCGTGCGCTTTGCGCGGCGACCCGCTCCTCGGCGGACCGAGCCGCCAACCGGGCCTCAACCTCGGTTTGCCGGGCAGACGACAATTCGCGTTCAAGCTGGGCCAGCTTGTCCCCGGCAGTCGGATCCTCGGGGGGGCGCTGCTCCTTGGCTGACTCCAGGTCGGCTGCTAGCTGAGCAACTCGTGACTCATCATCGGCCAGAGCTTTTCGAGCTTGCGCCAGCGACTCCTCCGCCCGACGAGCCTGCTGTTCGATCATTTCGATTCGAGCCGTCAGCAACCCTCGGGCGCGGGCATGCTCCGACAGTCGTTCGCCCGCCTCACTCGCGGCCTCCCGGGCTGCCGCAGCCAGCTGAACCAAACGGGTGTGTTCCGATTCGAGTTCCGACAGTTCGCGACGACATTCGGCCAGGCGATTCGCCAGCTGGTCCGACTCGGACCGGGCTGCTGCCGCCCGGTCGCGCTGCTGGATGGCCCCGGCCCCCACGGCTCCGGCGACCAACAACCCGCCGGAGACCAGCTGACCGTCCGAGGTCACCGCCGTCAGAGTCGGATCCTGGCGAACAATTCGCGCCGCAACCCGGAGGTCGCCGACCAGAACCACCCGTCGCAACAGGAATCGGAAAACCTCAGCCGTTTCGGCTGACACCCCCGGGGCCGCCCGCACAACGTCCGATGCCAAACGGGCTCTCCACTCGGGATCCAACACGACCGACTCCACCGGAGCGAGATCCACCTCCGCCGCGGCTTCGGCAATCAACAACGTCGTGCGCGACCGCGAGTCCGAGGTCAATCCCTCGGCCGCGCCCAGGGCTTGACTCCAGTCGGCGACGGCCAAAGCCCCACCGACGTCAGCCAGCACCGCGTCGATGGCCCGCTCCCACCCGGAATCAACCACGATCAGGTCGGGTGCGGCTCCGAGAATCTCGATTCCCGCGTCGCGCAGCTCTCGGGCGCTGGTCGGTTCGGTGACCGACTGGGCCAGGGTGTGGGCCCGAGCATCGGCGGCCGCCCAGGCTTGTCCCAGTTCACGCTCCGTGCCGCGAACCCGCTCAACCGACTTGCGGGCCTCGTCCGCCCGGGACTGGGCCTGCTCCGCCTTCTCGCGCAATTCCCCGCAGTCGTGGTCGACACCAACCGCACCCGTATCCAGCGAAACCAGTTCGTCCCGCAGCGCTCCCAACCCATCGCTGCCCTGCTCTATTTGAGTGATGGCCCGCTCGATCTCATGGCGACGGGCCTCGGCCCGCGATCTGGCGGACGAAATCTGCGATTCGAAACCGACAACCCGCTGGCGCCACTGCTGAATCTGACGCCGATTCCCCTGAGCCCGGTCCGACTCCGCGGAGAGTTCGGATTCGAAGCGTTCACGCTCAACCACCCGAGTCGACAACTGCGAACGGGCAGTTTGAGCCCTCGCGGTCAACTCGGCCAGTTCCACCCGGCTCTGTTCGATCTGAACGGACAACTGCTCCGGATCGAAGATGCCGAGTTGTTCCGGTTCCGGCGAATCCAGGTGACGCAGCCGTTCGGCAGTCAACTGGATCATCCCGGTCAGTCGCTCCTGCAGCGAGGTCAGGCGAAGTTCGAGATCGGTAACCGTCCGCAGTCGGGGCGCCGCCGCCGACAGGTCCTGCTCCAGCTTCGCCTGTCGCTCGTGTTCCGTCGCCAGTTGCGACTCCACCACTTGCCGCTGGGCGAGCAGCGCGACTTCGTCCGCTTCTTCCCGGCTGAGCCGATCGACCGCCTGTACGTAATCGTCAGCCAACAACCGAAGTTTGGCGTCCCGTGCGTCCGCCTGAATCACTGTCGCCCGGCGAGCCACCGCCGCCTGACGACCCAAGGGCTTCAGCTGCCGACGCAGTTCACCGGTCAGATCCTGCAGTCGGACGAGGTTGGCGGCCATTGCGTCGAGCTTGCGAAGGGCCTTCTCCTTGCGTTTTCGGTGTTTGAGGACACCTGCGGCCTCTTCCACGAAGCCCCTGCGTTCCTCAGGTGTCGCCTGCAACACGGAATCGAGTCGCCCCTGCCCGACGATGACGTGCATCTCGCGACCAATCCCCGAATCGCTCAGCAACTCCTGTACGTCCAGCAAGCGGGCGGGATCTCCGTTGATCGAGTATTCGGACCCACCATTGCGGAACAGGATTCGAGAGATCCTCACCTCGACGTAGTCAACCGGGAGCGCCCCGTCGCTGTTGTCGATCACCAGTTCGACCTCGGCCCGACCCAACGGCGGGCGGGAAGTCGTTCCGGCGAAGATGACGTCCTCCATCTTGCCGCCACGCAGAGACTTGGCCCCCTGCTCGCCCATGACCCACGCGATGGCGTCGACCACGTTCGACTTCCCCGAGCCGTTGGGCCCCACCACACAGGTGACCCCGGGTTCGAACTCGAAAGTAGTCGTCGACGCAAACGACTTGAAACCACGAATGGTCAGGCTCTTCAGATGCACGCAGCACTCCACCTAGTGATGATCACAAGCGGGGGAAGGAACTCCAGCGTAACTGCGAGAACGGAAAACCGGGCCTCAGCGCCAGGCAGGCGTGGCGCATTCCAGTCGCCCGGATTGCTCCGGGGAGAGAATATCTTCGCTTCCCAGCAGGTCCGACTCCGCGACAACTATCGATTCGGGCAACTCTCGGCGAGCCAATTCCGACTCAAGTTCCCGTACTCGGGCCCGCAACCGCACTATTTCCGATGCCATTCTCGCGTCGACACCCGATCCAGTTCGCAGATGTCCAGCCAGAGCTTTTGCCATGATCTCCCGTTCCACCAGGTCGCGGCGCCCAACCGATTAACCCTGGGCCTGCCGACAAGTCGTGCCCGCCCAGGGTGACAGGCGCCCTCCGGATCGTCAAGCACGCGACGAGACTCACGAAAAGTGCCCGCGAAACGCTCTCCGTGCCTCACGGCGTGCCTCACGGCGTGCCTCACCTACTTTGAGCGCGTGAATTCCTAATCGCGGAAGGCTTGCCGGCCATGGATGGCAAGATCGATATGACTGCGAGACGGCAAGTGACGAACGAGCTGTGTACCCGGTACCGCCAGGCTCCGAACGTTGACTCAGCAAGCCACGACGGCCAACTGCGAATAGGTAATAAGAGTCTTGACTACGCGATCCTTTCCGAAACTGAATTTCCGTGAGTTCAAGTCGGATTTCGGCCCGGCGTACCCGCAGCAACTAGTTGGTGTTGCAGACTGCTATCCGTGGGTGAAACAGAATGGGAGGTTGGCGGGCATGACTGAAACCGCGACACGACATGACGTTGAACGATGGCAGGCCATCGGCCGACGGGCCCAGGTGGGCTCCGTCATCCCCCTGGCGATACTCGCTTGCGGATTGACCGTAGTGCTCTTGGGTTGTTTGTGGTCGTGGCTTGTCTGGCGACACACCGGAGGTACTCCCCGAATATCCGCGTTCGGTTTCACATTGCGCAGCTATGGGGCTTTGGCTGCTGCCGGAATAGCGGGTGCCGGTGCGACGATCTGGTGGATGGACGGCCGTGCCCGTCGGCGCACCGGTGCGGCACTGACGATGGTTCCTGTGGTCGCCACATGCATGATCAGCGCGTCAGTCTTGCTGACTTTTTCTGTATTGGCGTTGTCGCAACCGACGTACTCGTGGAAAGTATCCGAGGTGGTCATGTTGCTGGAGCCTGCCCTGACTGCGTTCGCAGTTGGGTTGGTGCTGACCGTGTGGGGGTTTCGCTCGAAGAGCAGAGCCGTGCGCGGGGCCGCGATCGCTGTATGGGTGCTGTTGGCTGCGGCATCCGCCGCAGCTGCGATCGAGGTCTCTGTGGTGACGTCGATCCTCGTCTTCTT
Organism: Candidatus Nanopelagicales bacterium; assembly: GCA_030699055.1. Taxonomy (GTDB): domain Bacteria; phylum Actinomycetota; class Actinomycetes; order S36-B12; family UBA10799; genus JAUYKX01. The sequence goes on along the minus strand of JAUYKX010000025.1, from coordinate 1,030 downwards.
CTACTCGACCTCGTGGTCAATCACGATCGTGGGGATGCCGGTCGTTCTGTGGTCCGCGATGATCGTGGCGAGGAGAGAGGCTGTGCGCGAATGAGCAACGTTGTGCATCCAGCGATGACCCTGGATGACGTTGTGCATCAGCGGGTGCGGCTCGGCATTCTGACCATCTTGAACGAGACCACAACCGCTTCGTTCACGTTCCTGCGGGACGCACTCAGCCAGTCAGGAGGCAATCTTTCTCAGCATCTTGGTGTTCTTGAGCGCCATCAGTTCGTGAAAATCGCCAAGGAGTTCAGGTCGAACAAGCCGCACACCACTGTGAGAATCACGCCTGCGGGACGTCGTGCGACGGAGGCTGAACTGGCAGCCTTGCGTCAGCTGAGCTCACCGCCTAGTTGAGCGGGGGGTCCCTGCCCAGGTGCAGGCAATATTGAGCCGTCGGCTTCCACATTTACACATGCCGCCTTTGAAATACTGCCGTCAAAGAAGATCAGCGCACCGCACAGCAGACCCGGCGATACGTTGCGTGTGAGAGTGAAAGTTTCAGTGTTACCTTCTCGCCACCAGTCACAGTTCTTGTCAGCGCCGTTGAGATTCACTGTCCCGGTCTGCCATACATGGGCCTTCGCGTGGCAGTCATTTCCGCGCGGAAATGGGTCTGGCCGATCGGCATTGACGTTGACGTAGTTGACCCAGAAACCGCCACCATTGACGTACGCGCAGGTTCGGAAGTTCCATCGGCTCCAGCTTGTGGGCTCGCATGTACTCCCAGATTGAAGCGTCGGGTTCGCCGAGGGTCCGGCAGCGGCCGTGCCCGAAGGTGCTGCCTGCTCAGGCTGTGACGTAACCGAATCGGCTGTCGCACCACAGCCGCCAAGTAGAGCAACGATGAGTCCGCCTGCAAAGGACGCCACCGCCGCAGTTCTAGTCACGCCCAATCTAACCACCAGGCCTCCCTAATTGTGTCCGTCACGGACAAGAGCACGTCAGGCCAGCCTGATCGATCGATGAGACAACGGGCTTCTCTCCA
>JAUYKX010000005.1 GCA_030699055.1 Candidatus Nanopelagicales bacterium | reverse complement strand
CAATCATGAGATAGTCGCACTGAAAGTGCCTTTCTTCTGCAGGTCGATCAGGTGGTCAACAAACCCGATTCTTCCCGCAAAGACGGCACTTTCGTCATTCCCACACCGAACTACCCAAGATCACCTCCACGGATTCAGGCTTAACGCCGCGATCAATCTCGCCCGACTCGGCGAGACCCAACTCCTGGGTGAACGAGTCCCGCCGGGAGTGGCCCGAGCGGCAGGACGTGGAGCCATGCAGGAGACCGAACCCGCCCCGGCAAGCACTCCGGCGGCGGGCGACGCAGCAGGCTGGGAAGCGTCAACCCCGCACCAGCACACGCTGGGCAAGACGGGGACCGCCTCACCTCAAGGCGAGGCTGCCTGAAAATGAGCAAACTCACAATCGCTTACAAAAAGGCAACGGTTCTCCGCACTCGGCGCGGGGCCCTGGCATAGTGTCGGCTCATTCGCTCGCCGCCTGGGCGAATGCGGCGAGGCCCGTGCGGCCCGCCGGCGGACCGGCTTCGTGGTGGGACGAAGCGCGATAAGCAGGCCGAGAAGGAGCAGAATGTCCGAGGCATTCATCTATGACGCAATCCGAACCCCCCGGGGTCGAGGAAAGTCCAACGGTTCCCTTCACGGGGTCAAGCCGATCAGTCTGGTGGGCGGGTTGATCGACGCGATGCGCAGCCGCCACCCGGAACTGGATCCGGCGGCCGTCGACGACCTGATCCTCGGATGTGTCACGCCGGTCGGCGATCAGGGAGCCGACATCGCCAGGACGGCCGCGATCGCTTCGGGACTGCCCGACACCGTTGGCGGCACGCAGATCAACCGCTTCTGCGCGTCTGCCCTGGAGGCCGTGAATCTCGCCGCCCAGAAGGTGCGGGCGGGCTGGGACCAGGCGGTGCTCGCCGGGGGAGTCGAGTGCATGAGCCGGGTGCCGATGGGCTCCGACGGCGGGGCGTGGGCCATGGATCCCGAGACCGCTTATGACACCTACTTCGTGCCCCAGGGCATCAGCGCCGATCTGATCGCCACCATCGAGGGATTCAGTCGCGACGACGTGGATGCCTTCGCGGTGCGTTCCCAACAGCGGTCCGCCGCCGCCTGGAGTGGAGGTTACTTCGCCAAGTCGGTCATTCCGGTGGTCGATCGCAATGGCGTGATCCTGCTCGATCACGACGAGCACATGCGGGCGGACACCACGGTTGAGTCGCTGGCCAAGCTCAGGCCCTCGTTCGCCGGTATGGGCGAGATGGGCGGATTCGACGCCGTCGCCCTGCAGAAGTACCACTGGGTCGAAAAGATCAACCACGTTCACACCCCGGGCAACTCTTCCGGAATCGTCGACGGTGCCGCGCTGGTCCTGGTCGGCAGTGAGGACCTGGGGAAGCGCTACGGTCTGGCTCCGCGGGCCCGGGTGGTGGCGACGGCAATCAGTGGCGCTGATCCGACGATCATGCTCACCGGCCCGACGCCGGCCACCCACAAGGCCTTGGCGAATGCGGGCCTCAAGCCCGAGGACATCGATGTCTGGGAGATCAACGAGGCCTTTGCCGCTGTGGTGCTCAAGTGGGTGAAGGATCTCAATCTGCCGATGGACAAGGTCAACCCGAACGGCGGAGCGATCGCGATGGGTCATCCGCTGGGTGCGACCGGCGCGATGATCACAGGCATTGTTTTGGACGAGTTGGAACGCACAGGGGGCCGCTACGGGCTGATCACTTTGTGCATCGGCGGTGGCATGGGCCTGGCCACCATCATCGAGCGCGTCTGATCAGCGGTACGGAAACAGGAGAGGACCGACAATGACGGACAACATGATCAAATGGGATGTCGACGCAGACGGCATCTTGACCCTGACGATGGATGACCCCGACCAGGGCGCCAACACGATGAATGCGCGATTCCAGCGTGACTTCGTCGCGACCGTGGACCGGTTGGAGGCCGAAAAGGACTCGATCACCGGGGTCGTATTGACCAGCGGCAAGAAGACCTTCTTCGCCGGCGGCGATCTGAAGCTGCTCAGCCAGGCTCGGCCGGCTGATTCCGAACGGCTTGAGGTCGAGGTGAACGGACTCAAGCAACAGCTTCGTCGTCTGGAGACCCTGGGTCGACCGGTGGTCGCGGCCATCAACGGCAGCGCGCTCGGCGGCGGGTTGGAGATTGCCCTGGCCTGTCATCGCCGGATAGCGCTTGATGCAAAGGGAAGCCAGATCGGCCTGCCCGAAGTCAGCCTGGGTCTGTTGCCCGGCGGCGGCGGGGTGGTTCGCACGGTGCGGATGTTCGGCTTGCAGAAGGCCCTGATGGAGGTGTTGCTGCGTGGGCAGCAGCGCAAGCCAGAGGCCGCGCTGGAGGTCGGATTGGTCGACGAGTTGGCCGCCACGGCCGACGAGATGCTGGCGGCGGCCAAGGCCTGGATCAAGGCCAATCCGCAGGCCCAGCAACCGTGGGACGCAGATGGCTACCGGTTGCCCGGCGGCAAGCCTTCCAATCCGAAGCTGGCCGCTGTGCTGCCAGCGTTCCCGGCCAATCTGCGCAAACAACTCAAGGGCGCTCCGATGCCGGCTCCCGAATACATCATGTCGGCGGCGGTCGAAGGTGCCCAGATCGATTTCGATAGTGCATCCAAGATCGAGACGCAGTATTTCGTCGCGCTGGCAGTCGGCCAGGTGTCGAAGAACATGACCAAGGCGTTCTTCTTCGATCTGCAGCACATCACCAAAGGGGGCAACCGTCCCGCGGGAATCCCGCAATACCGTGCCCGCAAGGTCGTGGTGCTTGGCGCGGGGATGATGGGCGCTGGCATCGCCTACGTGTGCGCGCGCGCTGGCATGGAAGTCGTGTTGAAGGACATGACGATCGCGGCGGCGGAGAAGGGCAAGGCCTACAGCCAAGGTCTGCTCGACAAGGCGGTTTCTCGGGGTCGGATGAGCGCCGAGGCCAGGGATGAGATCCTCGGTCGGATCACGCCGACGGACGGAGTCGAGGAAGCGAAGGGCGCCGATCTGCTGATCGAGGCCGTCTTCGAGGATCCGGCCCTGAAGTCCAAGGTCTACGGGGAGATCGAACCGGTATTGGCGTCCGATGCCCTGCTCGGCTCGAACACCTCGACTCTGCCGATTTCCAGCCTCGCGGGTAATGTCACCCGGCCTGCCGACTTCATTGGCCTGCACTTCTTCTCGCCGGTCGACAAGATGCCGCTGGTCGAGATCATCAAGGGCGA
>JAUYKX010000004.1 GCA_030699055.1 Candidatus Nanopelagicales bacterium | reverse complement strand
TCCAGGAAGTGATCGCCGGGTTGCACGCGCACAAACAAGGCACCCCGACCATGGGCGGGATCGACTTCGTCGGCGCGGCAATCGTCGGGTACGCGGTCTCTCATTTCCGCGTTTGGACGCCGTCGTTGGGTTTTCACTTCGATGTCCTCGAGTTCGCTCCCGGAGGGCTGCTCGCCATCTTCGCTCTGACCGGGATGGCCCTCGTCGGTCTGGCAGACGACTGGATCAAATACTCGAATCGGCGCAGTCTCGGGCTCTCCAAAGTTGCCAAATTCGGGGGACAAGTCGGTATCGCCGCGCTCTTCGCATGGGGAGCGACATCAGCCGGCGTAGTGACCGAGATCTCGTTTGTTCGCCCGCTGGGAATCGATCTCGGCATCTTTTTTGTCGTCTGGGTTCTCTTCATGCTCACCGGTGCCGCCAATGGCGTGAATCTCGCCGACGGCATGGACGGCCTCGCTGGAGGTTCGTCGGCGCTGGTCGTGGCTTCATTCACCGTGATCGCCTTCTGGCAGTTCCGGAACCAGGCACCGTTCCGGGATCCGGGTTTCTATCAGGCAGTCGACCCGTTGGAGTTGGCAGTTGTCTCCGCAGCCATGTTCGGAGCGATCCTCGGGTTCCTCTGGTGGAACGCGCCACCGGCGAGGATCATCATGGGCGATGTGGGCTCACAGGGCATCGGCGGGCTTCTTGCCGCACTTGCCCTGCTCACAAACACCCATCTCCTCCTGGTGATTCTCGGTGCGATCTACGTGGCCGAGGTGATGTCGGTGATCCTCCAGGTCGCCAGCTTCAAACTCACAGGAAACCGCATCTTCCGGATGGCCCCGATCCATTTCCATTTCGATCTTGGTGGATGGCCGGAGACCACGGTGGTAATTCGGTTCTGGATCCTCACCGGGATTGGCGTCGCCCTGGGCCTGGGATTCTTCTACGCCGACTTCCTCCTCCTGGAGGGAATCCTTTGAGCAGGATCCTCATCCTCGGCGCTGGCGTGTCCGGCCTGGCCGCGGCGCGGCTGGCAGTGCGCAGCGGCTCCAGTGTGACGCTCTACGACAGGGAGCCGTCCGCGGATGCCTACGCGAGTGGCCTCAGCATCGCGTCAGGGCCGTGGGATCCGGTGCTGTTGGGTGGGATCGATTACGTGGTGGCATCACCGGGTTTCTCCGAGCGCTCCGCGCCGATCGTGGATTGTCTCGAAGCGGGGTTGGCCGTGTTGAGTGAGATCGAGTTCGCATCTCGGCACACCGCCACTCCGATGATCGCGATCACCGGGACCAATGGAAAGACCACGGTCACCGAAGCAACGGCCATGATGCTGGACCAGTCAGGAATTGACGCGCCAGCAACAGGAAACATCGGGTTTCCCCTATCCGACTTTGTCGAGGGACCCCATCAGGTGCTGGTGGTCGAGACATCGAGCTTTCAGCTTCGTTTCACAGAGAGCTTCCACCCGGTTGCGGCAGCGGTGACGAACGTTGCCGTCGACCATCTCGATTGGCACGGCTCCGCGTCCGGGTATGCCGCGGCGAAGCGCAACATCTACATGAATCAGTCGGATCACGACTTTCTCGTGTTCGATTCCGACGACGCTGGTGCGACGTCCTTGGTTGCCGATGCTGTCAGCGAGAAATTCCCGATCTCGGGCAGGCGGCTGCCCGAAGGAGGAGGAGGTGTCGACGGAGACTCGCTTGTGGTCGGGGACGTTAGTGTCCGGCTGGATCAATTGGAGCTCAACGATCCGATTCATCTCGCCAACCTGGCGATGTCGGCTGCTCTTGCGCTGTGGATTGGCGGATCCCCGGCTGCTGTATCCCGAACACTTATCGAATTCAGGCCAGGCGCCCACAGGCGCCAGATAGTGGCCCAGCGGGAAGGAATAACCTGGATCGACGACTCCAAGGCCACCAACCCCCACGCGGCGCTTGCGTCGATTCGCGCCCACGACAATGTTGTCCTCATCGCCGGGGGATTGGCGAAAGGCACCGATGTCGGGGTTCTGGGACGGGAGCCGAACTTGAGTCTGGTCCTTGGAATAGGGGAGGCCGGCCCGGAAATCGTTGCTGAAGCCGGGGACATTGGCGAGTTCGTCGGAACCCTTGACGAGGCCGTGAAGGTTGCCGCTATTCGCGCTACGGCCGGTGACACAGTCCTTCTCGCTCCAGGTTGTGCGAGTTTCGATCAGTTCGGCTCGTACCGGGAGCGCGGCGATCGATTCAGGCAGCTCGTCGAGGATATGGAAAGGGAAAGTGCGGGCAAGTGACATCCAATGTGACCTCGATAAGCAGGGTCCGGGCCGCAGCCCGGGACAAAGCCGAGATGGCCATGGTGAACAACAGGTCAGCGACATCCCTTCTGGTGGTAGCGGTCGTCTTGATCGTCATCGGCCTGGGCTCAACACAGTCCGCCTCGTCCGTGGTCGGCATCGACCAGGCGGCGGACCGTTTCTTCTTCTTCAAGCGCCAGCTGATCGGCGTTGGCCTGGGGACCGTGGCGCTGTTGTTGACGAGCAGGATCGATTACAGGGTGTACAGGAAACTGGCTGCGCCTCTGCTCATCGTTTCGGTCGGCATGCTGATCGCTGTTCCCTATGTGAGTCCCACGATCGGTGGCGCCCAGCGTTGGATCCCGCTGCCCGGATTCAATCTGCAGCCGTCAGAGCTGGCGAAACTCGGCGTGATACTCACCCTGGCGTTGGTCCTGGATCGCAAGGCGAAACTGCTCACCCGGTTCTGGCACTTCGCTGTTCCGGTGGCAGTCATTGTCGGCTCGGTTGGTTTCCTGATGATGAAACAGCCCGACCTGGGGACTCTGATTGTTATTGCGGCTGCGGGTCTGGCAGTGGTGATGGCGAGTACCGCGCCGTTCCGGTATGTGCTTGGCCTGAGCAGTGCGGCGATCGGTGCGGCCACGATGCTCGCTTTCAGCGAAACGTATCGCCTCCGCCGACTCGACGGGTTCCTGGATCCTTGGGGTACCGCATCCGATCAGGGCTATCAGCTGGTTCAGGGCTATTACGCCCTTTCCAACGGGGGACTATTCGGGGTGGGGCTCGGGGCCAGCCGGGCGAGATGGTTCTACCTTCCCAACGCACACACCGACTTCATATTTGCGATCATCGGCGAAGAAACCGGGCTCATAGGGTCGATGACCGTGGTGGGCCTCTTTGCCGTCCTCGCTCTCGCTGGATGGATTGTCTCCTTTCGGGCTCCGGACAGCTTCGGACGGATGGTTGCTGCGGGGATCACCGTTTGGTTGTCTTTCCAGGCACTGGTGAATATCGGGGGAGTCCTCGGCCTCTTACCCATCACCGGAATCGCCCTGCCCTTTGTCTCCTTCGGCAGCGCAGCCCTTATCGTTTCGATGGCGGCGCTCGGAATACTCGTGAACATCGCACAGCAGGGTGTCCCGGCTGCGAAGAAGTGACATGAGTTTCGTCATAGCCGCTGCCGGCACCGGAGGCCATGTCTTTCCCGGGCTTGCCGTCGCAGAGGCGCTTGTCGCCGCCGGGGTGACACAATCCGACATCCTTTGCATCGGCGGAGACCGGGTCGAGTCGCGGATATTCCCGCAACACGGATTCGAGTTTCTCCAGCTCGAACTGCGCGGGCTGAAGAGAAGCCTTTCACCCGGCAATCTGTCGCTGCCAATGGTGGTTCTGCGCGCCCGGAATCGCATCGCGACCGAGATGACAGGGCGCGGCGTGGCCGCGGTCCTGGCAATGGGCGGATATGTGACCGTCCCGGTGGCGTTGGCCGCGACCAAGACCCGAACGCCACTCCTCGTCGCCGAGCAGAACGCCGGGGCGGGTCTGGCCAATCGAATCGCAGCGAGATGGGCAGACCGTGTCTTCGTCTCCTTTCCCGACACGGCGGGCCTGCCCGGTGCGGAGTGGGTGGGCAATCCTGTCCGGTCCTCGATTTCGAATTTCGATCGTGTCGCGTTGCGTGACGATGCTCTTGCCTATTACGGGCTCGACCCGGCCCGGTTCGTCCTTGGCGTGTTTGGTGGCTCCCTGGGTGCTCAGGTGCTCAATGAGGCGACTGCGCAGATGGTCGCTGCGTGGTCGGGTCCTGCGATTCAGGTGATCCACCTACTGGGGAGGTCCCACGAGGAGGCGTATGCGGGTGTCGATCCTCCCTCTGGGTCGAAGTGGATTCGCAGCGGATTCGAAGAGCGGATGGATCTCTTCTATGCCGCTTCCGACCTTGTCGTGGCCCGGGCCGGAGGAGCGGTGG
>JAUYKX010000363.1 GCA_030699055.1 Candidatus Nanopelagicales bacterium | reverse complement strand
CCAGTGTCGGGCTGCCGACGGCGGTTACGGATGACGGCGTTGGTCAGCCCCCGACAGCCGCCACGACCAGCAGTGGCCCCAGCGCGGGTGCTGGGTCGGAATCGAGCCGTCGGAGGGGTCGGTAGTGTCGCCGCCCGTTTCCAAATCCGAATCCGATCGGTTGCCGACAGTCGAACCTGATCTTCGGGTTACCACGCCACCGCGCTATCCCTCGGTCAAAGTCGTCACGCGGCGGCCAAAAGCCACGGGACCCGCTGCCCGAATCACGGCGAGGGTTCGCGATGGGGCGCTCGGTATTCGGCAGTTCGATCTCGTTCTGCTCGCGGCTGCCGTCGCGTTGTCATTGACTGGTGCGGTGCTGGTTTGGTCGGCCACGCGGACCAAACTGCTGTCCGCCGGTGATGATCCGGACCTTTTCCTGACTAAGCACCTGCTGAATGTGGTGATCGGGATCGCGTTGGGTCTGGTTGTGACGCGCCTGGACTACCGCACGATCAGATCTCATACCCCGCTGATCTATGTGGTGTCAGTTGTGGCGCTCCTGGCCGTTCTGTCCCCGTTGGGTTCCAGCGTGAACGGGGCTCAGGCCTGGCTCGTGTTGCCGGCCGGGTTCACTATCCAGCCCGGAGAGATTGCGAAGATCACGGTTGTGTTGGTCATGGCCAACGTTCTGGCGGATCGGGACTTGGGTACGGAGCGACCGACGGCAACGGATTTTCGGCGTGCTCTCGCCTTGACGGCGGCGCCGATTGTCCTGATCATGCTTGAGCCCGACCTCGGGACCGTCCTGGTGATTGTCTCGGTGGCGGTTGGAGTGCTGGCGGTCGCCGGCGTCCGACTCCGTTGGCTGGGTGCTCTGTGCGCAGGTGGGGCGGGTTTGGCCCTGTTGGCCGTGGTTTTCGGACTGCTGGGTCAGTACCAATTGGACCGTTTGTCGACTTTCCTCGATCCGGGTCGAGATCCCCTGGGAACCGGATACAACACAGGCCAGGCTCGGATCGCCATCGGGGCCGGGGGATTTTTCGGCTCGGGCCTGTTCGGTGGCCATCAGACGCAGGGGGCTTTCGTTCCCTACCAGCAGACGGATTTCATCTTCTCCGTCGCCGGGGAGGAACTGGGGTTCTTCGGCGGCGTCGCGATTATTTTGTTGCTGGGTGTTGTCGTCTGGCGGGGATGCGTGATCGCTCGAATGGCGGGTGACATGTACGGGCGGATTGTCGCCAGTGGCGTCGTGCTGTGGTTCTCTTTTCAGGCTTTCGAGAACATCGGCATGAATCTGGGGATCATGCCCGTTACCGGGGTCCCATTGCCGTTCGTCTCGTACGGAGGCTCGTCCATGTTCGTAGCTTGGATCGGAGTGGGCTTGTTGCAGAGTGTGTACATGCGTAGTCGCGCTTGAACGCGGGAATTCCGGGCCAATGTCACGTAGGCGAAGCCGACTAGTCATTACATTCATGGTTGTCGCCACGTGAGAGCGGTCTCCGGCGACTGGTGGGCTCTCGCGACGGACGGCTGTCGACAGGCTCTAGTCTGGCGCGGTGGCGCCGCCTTCACTGTTTCCCGATCTCGAGCCACTGCTCGCCCGGGTGGCGAAGCCCGTTCAGTATGTGGGCGGTGAGGTCAACTCGGTAACCAAGGAATGGGACGGGTGCCGTGTTCGGTGGGTTCTGGCATACCCGGATGCCTACGAGATCGGCATGTCCAACCAGGGTCTGGCGATTCTGTCCGAGGTTCTCAACTCGCGGTCCGACGTCCTGGCCGAACGGGCATGCGCGGTTTGGCCCGATCTGGCCGAACTCATGCGCGAGGCCGGAATTCCGCAGTTCACTCTCGACTCTCACCGGCCCGTGGCTGCCTTCGATGCCGTAGGAGTTTCGCTGGCCACGGAACTCGGGTACACGAACCTGTTGGAGTTTCTGGATCTGTCCGGTATTCCCATCCGGTCTCGAGATCGCGGACCCGACCACCCGGTGGTAGTTGCCGGCGGTCACTGTGCGTCGAATCCGGAGCCATTGGCGGACTTTCTTGACGCCGTTGTCCTCGGTGACGGTGAGGAAGCTGTTCTTGAGATCACCGGGGTTTTGAGGGAGTGGAAGGAATCCTGCCATCGTCAGGGCGTTGGTCGGCGACAGGATCTGCTGCGAAGGCTGGCCGACATCCCAGGGGTCTATGTGCCGAGTTGCTACGACGTCGACTATGCCGGGGATGGACGTATCCGGCGGGTGGTGCCGAATGAACCAGGCGTTCCGTGGCGGGTGGAGAAGCGGGTGGTCTCGGACCTGGACCTATGGTCATATCCCCGCCGACCGGTGGTCCCGTTGGCCGAGGCCATTCACGAGCGCTGCGCCGTTGAGATATTTCGCGGCTGCACCCGGGGATGTCGGTTTTGTCAGGCTGGGATGATCACCAGGCCGGTGCGTGAACGATCGCCCGAAGCGGTATGTGAACTGCTCGCGGCGAGCCTGGCGGCCACTGGAATCGACGAGGCGGGACTGCTGAGCCTGTCCAGTGCCGACTATTCGGGTATTGAACCGTTGGTAAAGGAATTGGCCGACCGGTACACCGACCAGCGGGTTTCGCTGTCCCTGCCCTCGACCAGAGTCGATGCGTTCAATGTCGAACTGGCGCAGGGGCTGTCGCGAAGTGGGCGCCGATCCGGGCTGACCTTCGCCCCGGAGGGCGGCAGCGAGCGCCTGCGGCGAGTGATCAACAAGTGTGTTTCGCGAGACGATCTGATCAAGACCGTGGCTGCGGCTTACTCCTCTGGTTGGCGTCAGGTGAAGCTGTACTTCATGTGCGGGTTGCCCACTGAGACTGATGAGGATGTGTTGGAGATTGCGGATCTGGCGCGGGACGTGATCAGGACCGGTCGGGAGGTTTCGGGTCGGCGGGACATCCGATGCACGGTCTCTATAGGTGGGTTCATTCCCAAGCCGCACACCCCGTTCCAATGGGCCGCTCAGCTCGGCTGGCAGGCGACGGACGAACGGCTCTCCAAGCTCCGTTCCATCATTCGCGACGATCGGGAGGTCGGTCGGGCGATTGGCTTCCGGTACCACGACGGTCGTCCTGGTTTGATCGAAGGGCTGCTTGCCCGTGGTGATCGGCGGGTCGGACGCGTGATCGAACATGCCTGGCGATCGGGAGCCCGGTTCGACGGTTGGAGCGAGTGGTTTTCCTTCGAGCGCTGGGAGCGGGCGGCCGAGGAGGGCTTGGCGGGATCCGGCGTGGACATCGATTGGTTCACAACTCGGGAGAGATCGGCTGACGAGGTGCTGCCGTGGGATCACCTGGACTACGGGCTTGATCGTGACTGGTTGTGGGAGGACTGGCAGGACGCGCTGGCCGAGACGGAGGTGGGGGACTGCCGTTGGGATCCGTGTTCGGGCTGCGGCGTGTGCGACCGGCTGGGCGTGGACATCCAGTTGGGCGCGACGTGAACGGGCGAAACCCCGGTCGGGTTTTCGAGCCGCCGGCTGAAACATGGCGGGTTCGGTATGCGAAAAGAGATCGTATGAGGTGGGCCAGCCACCGGGACTTCCAAAGGTCGCTGGAACGGGGCGTTCGCCGGGCGGGGATCCCGATGGCGTTCAGTGCGGGTTTTCGACCGCACCCGAAAATCTCCTACGCCGGTGCCGTTCCAACCGGCGCCGGAAGCGAGGCCGAGTACCTGGAACTGTCGACTGCCGTGCGGATTCGATCCGCAGTGATCACGTCGGACTTGGATGAGGCGCTGCCCGCCGGATTTTCGATCATGGAGGCGTTTCGGTCGACCGGGGGTTCTCTCGCCGAGCGACTTCAGGCGAGCCTTTGGGAGGTTGAGGTCCTTGGTCTTCCCGAGGAGCAGTTGGGGGAAGCGGTCGATGCTTTTCTCGCAGCCGGAGAACTCCCGGTTGAGCGAATAACCAAATCCGGTCGGCGAATTGTTGATGCGCGCCAACCAGTTCTTCGATTTGATGCTCGCTTTGAACCCGACTCGAAGCCTCAATGTGCGATACTCGACCTGGCTCTCACTCACGCCACCCCGTCTGTGAGAGCCACCGACGTTCTCGCCGCCCTGTGGCGGGTGAGTGGAATTGGGCCAAAGCGGGCGCCACGGCTGACGCGGATGGCACAAGGTCCGCTCGTCGCGGGCACGGGGTCGGTCGGAGATCCACTGGCGCCAGATCGCGCCGGATTTCTGACTCCCCTTTCGTGAACGACAGAAGACAGAAGTAAGACGTATAGACATCCGAGTAACAGCGGCGCCCATGAGTTGGCGCCCATGACAAGGCATTGACGGGCACGTCGCGCCGTGGAGCGCGCGCCCGTCGGAGCCGGATCGGCAGTGACCGATGATTGATGACGAAATCGAGGGGACCACGAGCGATTCTGAGCTCGGTGTCGAGGAGGCGGAGCGCGAGTCGACTGAT
>JAUYKX010000353.1 GCA_030699055.1 Candidatus Nanopelagicales bacterium | reverse complement strand
CCCAGGTCGTGGTGACAGCCGCCACCGAACTCGGCGCCGATCTCATCGTTGTTGGCAGTCGCGGACTTGGGGGCTTCCGGGGAGTACTACTCGGATCCGTCAGCCAGCGCTGCGTGTCGCATGCCCAGTGCCCGGTGGTGATTGTTCGCTGACACTTCAGCGATGGTCGCCTCCATCACCCGCAATTGACACTGACAACCGTTTTCAATAAGCTCCAGTGGTCATACCAGTGAGCTGTTGGGAGTTGTCTTGTGAAGAAGTTCGGTTTGTCGGTCGGTGCTTCGTTGCTGGTGGTGGGTGCGGCAGCCTGTTCGCAACAAACATCAACGACCAGCACTGCGGCATCGGACGCGCCCAGTTGCCCCGTCACCGCGATTCCAATCACGGTCAGCGTGAATCAGTGGGGGAACATCGTCGAGCAACTGGCCGGGCAGTGCGGCACCGTTTCAACGGTGGTCACCTCCTCCAGCGGTGACCCGCATGAGTACGAGCCCAGCACCGGTGACATCGCAACCTTCACGAAAGCGAAGATGGTGGTGGTCAACGGGGCCGGTTACGACGACTGGGCCACGAAAGCGGTGCAGGCCAACAACAGCGGGGTGGATGTTGTCAGCGCCGCGAAGGTCAACAATGTGCCGGAAGGTGCCAACCCCCACCTTTGGTACAGCCCTGACTACGTCGTCGGAACGACCAACGCCGTCACCGAGCAACTGAAGCGACTGGCGCCCGATGCCGGCGGCTACTTCGATCAGCGGCAGGCAGCGTTTCAGGAAGCCATGAGGCCCTACTTCGCTGAGATAGCCGAGATCAAGGCCGGGGCGAGTGGGAAGACGTACGGCGCGACCGAGAGCGTGTTCGATTACCTGGCGGCGGCGTGCGGGCTGAGTGATCTAACCCCCCAGGGGTACCGGAACGCGACCGCCAACGAGTCCGATCCGGCTCCGGGTGACATTGCCGCGTTCAACAAGGATCTGACCTCCAAGCGGATGAGCGTCCTGATCTACAACTCGCAGACCGAAGGGGCCATCCCCAATCAGTTGGTTGCCACGGCAAACTCGGCAAGCGTCCCGGTGGTCAACGTCACCGAGACGATGCCCGAAGGCGCGAAGTCGTTTGAGCAGTGGCAGATTGCCCAGTTGGAACAGCTATCAGCCGCTCTGGGACTTGGTTAGGGATGCTCGAACTCGACAACGTCAGCGCCGTGCGTGGCGCTACCACGATCTGGTCGGATGGCACCTTCGCGGTGCCGTCCGGTTCGATTACGGGTGTGATCGGGCCGAACGGCTCAGGCAAGACCACCCTGTTGTTGATGATCCTGGGGCTGCTGCGCCCCGGCAGTGGCAAGATCACGGTTTTCGGGCAGGTTCCCAAGCGGGGAAACACCCGCATCGGGTACGTGCCCCAGAACTACGCATCGATCGCCGGGGAGTCCATCCGGGCCCGTGACCTCGTGCTGTTGGGGCTGACCGGCGCAACCTACGGGTTGCGGCGCACGTCGCGGGAGCAGCATGCGCGGGTGGATCAGGTTCTGGCCGAGGTGGGAGCCGGTGGTTTCGGCGACCGGCGGATGTCGCAGTTGTCCGGTGGCCAGCAGCAAAGGGTGGCCATCGCGCAGGCGTTGGTCGGCAACCCACGAATGCTGCTGTTGGACGAGCCGTTGGCCAACCTGGACGTCCGGAACCAGCAGGAAATCGTGGATCTGCTGTCACGGATCAACACCGAACGCGGCATTGACATCTTGCTCGTCGTGCATGACCTGAACCCGTTGCTGTCGGTCCTGGACGGGGCCATCTATCTACTCGATGGGCACGCTCATCATGACAACGTGAACGAGGTCGTCAGCGAGGAACTGCTGACCCACCTCTACGGAACCGCGATCAAAGTAGTGCGCACGCCACAAGGCGATCTGTTCACCCGGAGCGCTTGATGGGCATCGTCGCCGCCGGCGTTCAGTTCCAATCGAACTGGCTGGAGATCCTGTCGTCGCCCTTCATGCGGACGGCGTTCATCGCCGGGGTTCTGGTGGCAGTGGCCTCCGGTCTCATCGGCTACTTCGTAATCGTGCGCGGCAGCATGTTCGCTTCCCACGCCTTGGCCCACATCGGCTTCCCCGGTGCGACCGGTGCGGCGCTGGTGGGCTCATCGGTTTTCACCGGCCTGGTCGTTTTCACCGTGGTCGGCGGGGTCGTGATCGGACTGCTGGGCAAGAAGGCCAGTGACCGGGAGATCGCCACCGGGACGGTACTGGCCTGGGCTACCGCACTCGGCGTGCTTTTCGCCTCTCTGGCCAGCGGGAACACCTCAACCGTGACCAACATCCTGTTCGGCAACCTGCTCGCGATTCCGTCGCAGCAGCTCGTGGTGTTCGCGATATTCCTGGTCGTTTTGGCGATCGTCTTGCTCGTCATCTTCCGGCCCCTGTTGTTCACCTCGATCGACCCCGAAGTTGCCGAGGCCAAGGGTGTGAACGTCAAGGGCCTGGGCATCGCCTTCATGATTCTGCTGGCGCTGGTTGTGAGCATGGCTGTCACCGTCGTCGGAGTATTGCTAATCTTCGCTTTGCTCGTCACGCCCGCGGCGGCAGCCCTGAGGTTCACCGCTCGACCGGGGTGGGTGATTTTCTGGAGCTCGGTCATCGGGGTCGCTTCAGTCGCAGTGGGGCTCGTGATTGCGGCGATGATCAACCTGCCGCCCAGCTTCTTCATCGTCACGACCGTGTTCGTGGTCTGGCTGGTGGCCGCGGGTTTGCGTCGTGAACGCGCACTGGTTCGGCCGACTGGTGGCCACCCACAGCACGGCGATCCAGTTCACGAGCACTGACCGAGCCGCGCTTCGAGCAAAGACAAGCGCGCACGCTTATCATAAGCGTTCGCTTGTGATACAAGTACCTGGTGATTGTTTATGACCCGGCTGTTGTGAAGACTTCGCTGAGAGCGCGGGCCGAGTACCTGGCCCCCCTTCTGCGGGCGATGTCGGACGAGAATCGCCTGGCGATTGTGATGGCTCTGTCCGAATCACCAGCGTCCGTCGGCGAGTTGGGGTCGTCGCTCGGGTTGGGCCAGGCGCTGG
>JAUYKX010000225.1 GCA_030699055.1 Candidatus Nanopelagicales bacterium | reverse complement strand
CCAAACCGTGTCGATGAAGTCGGTGGGAAACCTCACCGATTTCGTCCGCGCTCACATGCTGGAACCGTCCGATGTCAAAGCCCGCATCAGCGGATTGATCAACCATTTCGAGGACTTGACCCGGGCCCACGACGCCGTCCTCACGGCCAAAGAGCAGGTTGCCGCGCTCGTCCCGCTCATCAAGAAACTGGACAGCCACGATCAACTGGTTCAGCAGGCGATTGATCACCGGCGATTGCGCGATTGCCTGCACGGATATTTCGTAGTCCAGAAACTCGCACTGTTGGCCCAGCGGGCCTCGCGATTGCGGGACGATCTGCGCGGCCATGAGCGGAGGCGAAGTTCGGTGGCCACCGAACAGGCCTCGGCGCAACGCGAAGAGAACGATCTGCTCGGGGCAATCCGCGACAGTGGCGGCGACCGGTTGGTTCAGCTTGAGCACGAAGTCGAGGCTGCGGGGTTGAGTCGGGACCGCCGTCGTCGAGCGGCTCAGGACTACGAACGGCTTTGTGCCCAGGTCGGACTGACCCCGGCGGTCAACGACACCGAATTGCACGAACAACACGGTCAATTGACCGATCTGATGGAGTCCACCGACGCTCGCCGAGTGCAGATCGGCAACGAGCTGAGCGAGCAGGCCGTAGCTGAGAATGACCTGTGCGCCCGACTGGACCGGGTCGACGCGGAGTTGAAGGGCCTGGCGGAACGCGACACGAACATAGACCAACGGATGATCGCAATCCGCGGCAAGTTGTGCAGCGGCTTGGGGCTCGGGGAAGAGCAGCTGCCGTTCGCCGGAGAATTGATCCGGGTCACCGATGAACGGTGGGAACCAGCTGTCGAGCGCCTGCTCCACGGCTTCGGCCTATCGCTACTCGTTCCCGACCGCCACTACTCGCAGGTTTCGCGGTGGGTGGACTCGACGGATCTGCGCGGGCGACTCGTCTACTACCGGGTGCGCGGTCGCGGTCAGGACCGCCGCGGTGCCGACGACCGGTCACTGGTCCACAAACTTGAAGTGAAGCCGGGCACGGCTTTCACCCCCTGGCTCGAGTCGGAAGTGGCCCGCAGGTTCGACCTGTTGTGCGCCCGTACCGCCGAGGAGTTCGCGCAGGCGACACATGCGCTCACCCGCAACGGCCAAATCAAGTCCGGTGGCGAACGACACGAGAAGGACGATCGACACACCCTGGGCGATCGCCGCCGATACGTCCTGGGGTGGGACAACGTCGCGAAACGGCAAGCGCTGGAGGCCGAGCGGTCCCAGATCACACCGCAGCTGGCCCGAGTTCGCGACTTGACCCGAACGTTGCGAGCCGAATCGAGCGAACTGGACTTGGGGACTCGATACATCGCCTTGTTGCAGGAACGTCGCGACTTCACCGAGTTCGACTGGCGCGCCGAAGTCCGGCGGATAGAGATCCTGGAGAGCGAGGCCCGGGCCCTCCGCGATGCGAGTGACATCCTGCGCGAGCTCAACAATCGACTCGATGCGGTTCGGGCCGTCCAACAGGAATTGGCTGTGCGTTTGACCAAGGTCGACCAGAAGGTAGGCGCGGTCACCGATCGCATCAAGTCCGACGAAGCCGTCGCGGACCAACTGCGAGCCGAAGCGTCAGTCGAGGTGGACCCGACCGATGGGGCTCGATTGGACGAGTTGCGGGCGGCCGAGACGGGTCCGGCTGGGCTCACGGTCGAGAACTGTGAGGCTGTGCAGCAGCGTATCCGCGGGAAGCTGCAAACCAAGATCGACAACGACGCTCTGCAAGCCAATCGACTTGCGGAACGAATAGTCACTGAGATGGGTGCTTTTCGAACCCGGTGGCGTCTGGTGAGTCAGGAACTGGATACCGCAGTCGGCGCTGGCGGCGAATATCGAGCGCTCCTGGCCACACTGCAGACCGATGATCTGCCGAGGTTTGAGGAGAATTTCAAGCGGCAACTCAATGAAAATGCGATTCGCGAGGTCGTCGGATTCCGTGCCGCGCTCGACACCGCACAGGAGGACATCCGACAGCGAGTCAGGATCGTCAACTCGTCTTTGCGCGAGATCGCCTATCAGCCGCATACCTACATTCGACTGGAGAACACGGCTAACCCGGACGCGGATGTACGCAACTTCCGAGGCCAGCTGCGTGCCTGCACCGAGGGGTCGATCACGGGGTCGGGCGACGACCAGTATTCGGAAGCGAAGTTCCTGCAAGTGAAGGAGATCGTCAGCCGGTTTCAGGGTCGAGAGGGGCGCACAGAGGAAGACAGGCGCTGGACCGCGAAGGTGACAGATGTTCGCAACTGGTTCACCTTCGCCGCCAGCGAGCGGCTTCTGGCCGACGACTCCGAACACGAGCACTACTCGGATTCCGGAGGCAAGTCCGGGGGGCAGAAGGAGAAACTGGCCTACACGATTCTGGCCGCGAGTCTGGCCTACCAGTTCGGTCTCGTGTCGGGCGAGACCCACGCGCGGACCTTCCGGTTCGTTGTGATCGATGAGGCGTTCGGGCGTGGCTCGGACGAATCCGCGCGTTTCGGCCTGGAACTGTTCAAGCGACTCGACCTGCAACTACTCGTGGTGACACCTCTTCAGAAGATCCACATCATCGAGCCGTATGTGTCACACGTCGGGTTCGTTCATACCGAGGGCGGGACGACCTCCAAGCTGCGGAATTTGACCATCGAGCAGTATCACGAAGAGAAGCGGGCGGCTGTGGAGCTGAGGCGGGCCCAGGCCACATCCGGATGAGCGACTGGACGACGCCGGCTGATATTCGCGCTGCCGTCCAACGCGAATGGGACAGCGGTCGCCTGCTGGCGGCCCGGGTACCGATGCTCGAACCCGACACCGAGGTGCGGGCGACCGGATTCCCTCTGCGAATTCGCCTGCGTCGACCCAGCGCGCGAGAGATGGTCAATCGGTTCGATGAGGTCAGAGGCTGGGTTTCGCGGCTGAATACTGACGGCGGATACCGGATCGAATCGACTCCGGTCGCCAATCGAACCCTGGGTTCGCAGGACATGCCAGCGGCGGCTTGGATCGACAACGCGCAGCAGGCACTTGCTCTCATCCGCCGTACCCGTGATGCGGCTCGGTTCGATGAGCTGGTCGCGGCCACTCCCCGCCGGTTTCTCCCGGTGGTGGCCGCCCGACCGATTCAGGTGCTCGAACTCGCGGCTGAGTGGACGCAGATCGTGCTCGTGGCGGATTGGATCCTGGCTAACCCGCGGCCTGCCGTGCATGTGCGACAAGTCGACCTGCCAGGAGTTCACACCAAGCTCATCGAGCGGCACCGGCGCATGATCTCCATGCTGGTCGATGCTGTTCGCCCGGCTGAGTCAACGACGGGTCAGGGCTGGTTCGAACGGCGCTACGGCTTCCGCGGCAAGCCGGCGATGGTGCGCTTTCGATCGCTCGACCGCGAACGCGCACCCCTGCCCGGTGTCAGCGATGTGACGATTCCGGTGGCCGAACTCGCTGCGATGCCGGTGGACGCCAGCAGAGTCTTCATCACCGAAAATGAGATCAACTACCTGGCGTTTCCGGATCACCCCGGCTCGCTGGTGATCTTCGGTTCGGGGCATGAGGCACCGCAAACGCTTGCGGCGCTCCCGTGGCTGGATCGGGTCGAAGTTCATTACTGGGGCGATATCGACACCCACGGCTTCGTGATCCTCGATCGACTTCGATCGCGCGTTCCGCACACACGCAGCCTGCTCATGGACCGGGAGACACTGCTGGCCCATCGGGGGCTCTGGGTTCCCGAACCGACCCCGGCCGGGCGTGATCTGTCGAACCTGACGGACGCCGAAGCCGAGCTCTACGGCTCGCTGTGTGGCGACACGTTTGGCCCCAGTGTTCGATTGGAACAAGAACGCATCGGGTTTCGGTACCTGCGGCGGGCGCTGATTCAACTCGGGGAGGCCGGTCAGCCAGAGTCCGGCCAGCCAACTGCGTGATTCCGTTGAGACTCAGGTCGTTCGAATCGGTAGGTTCAAACAAAACCCCTCAACTGGCAGGAGTCGTCATGGGTAACGAAGAAATTCCGGAGAACTTGGGTGGCTACCGGCCGACGGGTTTGCCTTGTTCGACCACGTTCAGCGCACCCAATGGACAGAAGATCGTCGAGGAGCTGGGCCTGTGCTGGGGATTGACGGTTCGCAGTATGGGATTCGGACGCGGCTTCACGAGTGGGTTCAAGTCCTTGCAGCATGGCGAAGTGCCGAAGATGACCGAGAACTACGACGACGGCCGGCAGGAGTCCGTTGATCGCATGATTGCGTTTGCGCAGCGGATGGGCGCGACCGCTGTGATCGGGGTGCGCTTTGACTCCAACGGAATCGGCCAGGACAGCGGGCTGCAAGAGGTTCTGGCGTACGGAACCGCGGTTCGCACGGCTCCGGTTGACTAACCGGCTGGTCCGCCCGTCCGCTAGCTACGAGTGCGGATGGTTCGGCTGGGTTCGTTCAGATGTTGAGCAGATCCGCCAGGATCTGGGCGTGGCTGAACTCGGGCTGCTTGCTGGCGGTGAGCAGGGTGATGGTTCCCGCCCGGGCAAGTTCGCGCAGGTGCGCCAAGGCCGTAGCCCTTTCGGGTTCTTCCAGCTCGATCCGGTATCGATCCGCAAATTGCGGAAACTGGCCCGATCCGTGGTGGTACCAGGTGCGCAGTTCGGTCGAGGGGGCTACCCGTTTGCACCACTCGTCCAGGTCGGCGGCGACTTTGGTCAGCCCCCGGGGCCAGAGACGGTCGACCAGAATCCGGCTGCCGTCGTGTGGGGTCCGCCGTTCATAAACCCGGTGAACCCGGACCTCCGACCGATCGCCGGTCATGGTCGTTCGCCCGGGTTCGCGCCGGATGCCGCAGTTGCCCAAGTCAGCACAGTCGCCACCTTCACTTGTTCATCCTCGATCGCTCGCAGGCTCCCACATGCGCCGGGATGCCGATTGATACCCGGAAGGTAGTTGTTCGAAAGGACTCGGAGCCGGGTGATGCGGCATCGTCGTCGGGGCAAGCGTGATTTCGGCACCTGGAGCATCGGCTGAATTCACGACAATCTCGGGAATCGATCCCGAATGTTGGAGGAACTGTGGCTCACCATTCCCGCCGAGAGCCAGCGCTGACCGTGGCGGAACTGCGCGCGGACATCGAATCGGGTGCCGTCGACACTGTCATCGTGGCCATCACGGACATGCAGGGTCGACTGGTCGGCAAGCGGATTCAGGGTCAGTTCTTTCTGAACGAGACCATGAATCACGGAGCCGAGGCGTGCAATTACCTGCTCGCCGTTGACGTCGAGATGAATCCGGTCGACGGCTACGCGATGGCCTCCTGGGACCAGGGTTACGGCGACCTCTCGATGCTCCCGGACCTGACCACGCTCCGGCGCCTGCCGTGGCAGGCGGGCACGGCGCTGGTGCTGGCAGACGCCCTCTGGCTCGATGGTCGACCCGTCGAGGCCTCTCCGCGCCAGATTCTGGATCGGCAACTGGATCGACTGACCGAGCGAGACCTGGTTGCGTTCGTGGCCACCGAGCTCGAATTTGTGGTGTTTCGTGATAGCTACGAGCAGGCGTGGACCGACGGTTATCGGAACTTGACCCCGGCGAATCACTACAACGTTGACTACTCGATTCTCGGCGGTTCAAGGGTCGAGCCGTTGGTGGGTGACATCTGCCGGGGGATGACCGGGGCCGGAATGATCATCGAATCGGCCAAGGGCGAATGCAACCCCGGCCAGCAGGAAATTGCCTTCCGATATTCCGACGCCATGACAACCTGTGACAACCACGTCGTCTACAAGACCGGGGCCAAGGAAATTGCTGCCGCCCACGGTCAGTCGCTCACGTTCATGGCCAAGGTGAACGAACGCGAGGGAAACTCGTGTCACATCCACCTTTCGTTTCGGGGGTTGGACGGGTCGACGGTCATGGCCTCCGACGAGGATCCGGAATTCGGGCTGAGCGCGCTAGGGCGGGCGTTCATCGCGGGCCAGTTGGCCCACTTGGCCGAACTCACCTTGCTGTTCGCTCCGAACATCAACTCGTACAAGCGTTTCGCAGAGGGGTCGTTCGCTCCCACGCGCATCGCGTGGGGCCCAGACAACCGCACGTGTGCCCTGCGGCTGGTCGGTCGGGGTGAGTCGCTGCGTCTGGAGAACCGGGTCCCCGGCGGCGACGTCAACCCGTACCTGGCCGTTGCTGGCATGGTCGCTGCCGGTCTCGACGGGATTGAACGCGGGCTTGATCTGGAACCTTCGCTGCGCGGCAACGCCTACGACGCCGATGTCGCCAGTGTGCCGACGACCTTGTCCGAAGCGGCACACGCTTGGCGCAACAGCGAATGGGTTGAGCGCACTTTCGGGTCGCCGGTGGTCGACCATTACGCGAACATGGCCCGCGTCGAGCTGGATGCATTTGCCGGCGCCGTGACTGACTGGGAGCGGTACCGCGGGTTCGAGCGGATGTAGCCCACGGGCTCGCGTTGCGAACGCCGGTTGGTGGTGATGACGAAGGGTGAGCGAATGCTGCACGAGGTGTTGAACCCGGCGACCGAAACGGTGATTGCGACTGTGTCGCATGCCGATTTGGCGCAGGCGGACGAGGTGATTCAGCGAGCCGCGGCCGCCTACGCCAGTTGGCGTGATGTGGCCCCGGCGGACCGCGCGCGACTGTTGCGCCGGTTCGCTGATCTCGTCGAGTCGAACCTTGAAGGGCTCGCCGGCCTGGAAGTGGCGAATGCGGGTCACACGATCGGCAATGCCCGTTGGGAGGCGGGAAACGTCCGCGACGTTCTCAACTACTTCAGCGCGGCACCCGAGCGCCTGCACGGCAGGCAGATCCCGGTGGCCGGTGGAGTCAACATCACCTTCCAGGAGCCGCTGGGGGTGGTCGGGGTGATCGTGCCGTGGAACTTTCCGATGCCGATCGCGGCGTGGGGGTTCGCCCCGGCTCTCGCGGCGGGCAACACGGTTGTGCTCAAGCCCGCCGAACTCACGCCTCTGAGCGCGATCAGGCTCGCGGAGCTGGGCCTGGAAGCGGGCTTGCCCGAAGGTGTTTTCACCGTGCTGCCGGGGCAGGGTTCGGTGGTCGGCCAGGCGCTGGTGGATCACCCGCTCATCCGCAAGATCGTGTTGACCGGCTCGACGGAGGTCGGCACGTCGATCATGGCCCGATGTGCCGCTCAGGTGAAGCGGGTGACGCTGGAGCTCGGGGGCAAATCGGCGAACATCGTGTTCGCCGATGCCGACCTGGAGCAGGCTGCGGCGAGCGCGCCTTACTCGGTGTTCGACAACGCCGGCCAGGACTGCTGTGCGCGATCCCGGATACTCGTCGAGCGCCGGGTGTTCGACCGCTTCATGGAGCTGCTCGAACCTGCGGTCCGGAACCTGCGGGTTGGGGATCCGGTTGATCCGGCGACCGAAATCGGTCCGCTGATCAGCGCGGCGCAACGCGACCGCGTCGCGTCATTCGTGTCCGCCGAAACACCCGTCGCCTTCGAGGCGGATGCGCCGAGCGGCCCCGGCTTTTGGTTCCCGCCCACCGTGTTGACCTCGGTGTCAACTCAGTCCCGTGCCTGGCGGGAGGAGATCTTCGGGCCGGTCGCGTTGGTGGTGCCGTTCGACGATGAAAACGACGCCATCCGGATCGCCAACGACACCGACTACGGGCTGTCGGGCTCAATCTGGACCCGCGACGTTGGCCGGGCGATGCGGGTGGCCCGGGGTGTG
>JAUYKX010000224.1 GCA_030699055.1 Candidatus Nanopelagicales bacterium | reverse complement strand
CCACGGATGTCGTTGACCACGTCGCCAGGACCCGCGGGGTGGCGTCAGCACCCGGGAACGCGACCAGTCGCACCGAGAACCGATCCTTACGACTCGGACCCTTGAGCAGTTTCTTACTCCATCGGATGGGTGCGATCACCTTCTTCCCGCGATTGGTGACCCGCACGTTGCCGATATGGACACCCGGCTTGTTTTCGCGGCGCGGAAGCGAGATGACATCAGCCTCGACGACCGTGGGATCCATGGTCTCGACAGGCCCCTGCCGATCCGCGCCGGGCGTTACCGGGTCGCTTGCCACAATGCTCGGCGCTTGGGTGTCGGGCGCCAGCGGTTCAGCAGACCAGGCAGGAGCGGCGAACGTCGAGCCGACCACACCCACGACCAGTGCGGTGCAGCCCCAGCGGCGACCCAACCCCTGTCGCCTCCCCACTCCCTCTGCCGAACTGGAGTGTGCCGCAGATTCCGGGCACGTTCTCATGTTGTTGATCAAGCGGCGTATGCCGCCTGATGATGGTCGGTCAGGACTTCCGCGGGCGTGCAACAGCCTATTGATTGAATGAAATCACCGCCGATTTTAGAACACTTCGATGTATTCCGCGACCGCAAGCCTCACTTTGTCTGGGGTCGGGAATGCCTAATGGTGGTGCATCTCGTTTTTCAGGGTCGGGAAGAGGCATTCCGCCACGGCATTGTCGAAATGCACCCTGGTGCGGCTCACCTCCGGGTAATCGGGCCACCGGGCTCGACGCCTGACCCGGTTGAGTAAATGCCCGTTGCGGGCAGGTCCTCGGTGTCGTCCACGGCGCGACCCTCCGATCCAAGCTGCGGCGCTGGGTATCAACCGGATGGCGGGCCGTCTGTTCCCGATGCGCCCCAGCCGGTTCCCCATGCGTTCTTCAGCCCGATGGCGATATTGGTCTGACATTGCGCGCCGTAAGCGTTCGATGGAATATTGCCAGGTGCGCAGAACTGGGTGATATCGGTTGGCGGTAGCTGCGGGTATCCCATGTTGAATCGTTCACCCAACGCATTGGTATCCAGCCACGTCTGCAGTGACGGGAAGGTTGCCCACGTGTCAGTGCTGCTGGTGCCTTCCGGGTTCGACGGCGTGGCACCCGTGATCATCCCGAATCCGCACTGGTAGGCGCCCAGGATGGCCGCGGGCGTGGTCAGTCCGGAGATCGAACTGGTTTCGATCACTGACGCAAGGTAGATCCGCCAGTTCACTTCAGAGATGATCAACGCGGCACTGCTGGTTGACAGTGGGTGACCCTGGTTCCACTTGGGAATCTTGACCGCGAACGTTTCCGTCCGGGACCCCGAGCACTTCCCGAACGCGGGAAGTGCCTCGTTCAAACGGCTGGGTGGAAGGTGTAGTCCAGCGATCTTCTTATAGGTCGGCGTTTCGGGGAGTTGCACGACCACTTGCACCGTCGTGCTCGCGCCATCGGAGCTCTGGGACGCGTTCGTGACTTGCAGGTTGGCCTGATGGAACCGTGCACTCGGAGCGATCAGGGATGAGTCGTTCACCGCCGCGCCGTACTGCAGAAGGCCATTCGTGACGTAGGCGCTGGGCAAACCAGTCGCTTTCACCAAGTCGGACGCGGCCCAGTTGATTCCCATGAACATCTCCGGCTGGTAGGTCCAGGTCGGATTCGGCCAATCGCTGATGGGAGGGGCCGGCGTCCCGTAGTTCACCGGTGCCGGCGGCGCATGAACGGGATTGGCGAATGTCACGGGGATGTTGACATTCAGCAGCGTGGCGGATGCCGAGTTCCAGCCGAAGAGCCAATAGTCGATCATCCCGGTAACGGTTATCTCCACCGCGCCGTTCGTACCCGCGTGACTGACGCTTCCCTGGCCACCAGGAAGTCCGGCGACCGTGCAGGTGCTGCCGGTGACCGGGTTGCAGTACGCCAGGGTGAACGTGACGCCGGCCTCAACGATCGCCAGATCGACACCGACCTCTGCGTTCGCGTACACCAGGCTCACGATCCCGTTGGCGTAGTCGAACCCCAGTGCGATCTGACCATTGATGAAGTAGAAGTCCAAACCAACCGAGGCACCGATATCGAACGTGGTGAACCTCGGCGTCCAGTCGGAACCCGACGATGAAGTCCACAAGTCGAAGTCCGCATCCAGTGTCAAGGCCGCATTCCCGGTGAAGATACCGAAGAGATCCAGGTTCGCATTGCCGGTCAGATTCAGTTGCGCTTGAGGATTGGCACTGCCTAGTTTGACCGCCATATTGCCTTCCACGCCGACTTCCAGCGCACCCCACAGGTTGACCGCGCCGGAGAAGCCCAGTTCCGCACTCGTCGTCAGGGCGTCGACCTCCAGATTCAGACAAAGTCCCTTCTCCTGGTTGGGCAGGTTCTGCCAGGTCGAACCGTCCTCCAGCTTCACCGAAGCGCCTTCACACGTCGCACCCGGATCCGACGTGACGTCCAAACCGGCAAGATTGAACGCATCGATGTCGAAATCCAGGACGATAACCGCGCCGTCGTACGCGACCGAGTACAGACCGTGAATCGTCGCGCCGACTCCGAGGATGCTGCCGACGAAGTCCAGCGCATAGCCGAAGGACGGCATGTTCGGAACGTTGCTGGCTATCGTGCATCCCTCCGGAGCGATGTAGATCTCGAAATAGTCCGCCTGCAACATCCCGTCGAAGGCGTTCACGGCCAGCGTCGTGGCCCTCGGGTCGCCGATGCTGAACGCGAAGCATGGCGATGTCTCCGACGCCTGCATCGCGAAGTTCATCGGAGTGCCGGGCTGGATTCCCAGGAATGAGGTTAGCCTGCCAATAGTGGTTGAGGAGTCCGACGGCGTTGTTACCGACGCGCCGAAGCCGACCCAGTTGTCTTCCGGTTTCGGCCCCAGCTGGGCGCCGATCACGATCTCGTTGATGTCGAGCCCACTGATTCCGAACGCGTTATTCAGGGTGGACAGACCATTGCCCAGGCTCGCGTTGAGGCTCCAGGTGCCCGCATGTTCGCCCGTGAACGCGTATCCGACAGAGCCGGTTATCGGCATGCTCACCCTGTCGGGGGCGATCTGAGCACCTGAACCCGTGTACCCGATTTGACCGCCATTGGTCGTCATGCCCGAGGTCATCAGATTCAACTGAACACTGATCCCAAAGGTCAGTGCTCCCTGGGTACCACCCTTGGTCGTGGTACCACGCGAGATCATGATGCCGGCCTGTGCGACCGACAGGCTTGTCTTCGAGTTCGCGTTACCGAAGATGTAGGCATTTTGGAGTCCGACGTCAGCCGTGAGTTGCCAGCTGAATTGCCCGCCAACGCCAATCGCTTTCTTGTACATCGCGGTGATCGCATTCGCGCCGAACATGCCCGACACCGAATCCGGTAGGTGGTATTCACCCCACGCGAGCAGGTCATAGGCAGGAATCTGCACCGAACCCGCTCCTGGAATCTGCATCGTGGTGCCGTACTGCGTGAATACGATCCCGCCGGCGGTGAATGATCCGGTTCCGTTCGGCATGGCGGCCTGCGCGTTCGATCCCGGACTGCCGAACGTGCCGTACAGGCACATTCCGAACGATCCACCGCTGTCCGCCCCCCCGGCTTGGCTGATCGCCATGGCGCTGCCGGTCCACCCGGTGTCACCAATCGCAAACGTACCGACGATGCCTTTGACGGTCGTCGCCTGCGCCAGTTGCGGGGTCGTCATACACGGGTTACCCGCCAAGGCCGGATCGGTGGCAGGTTCGTTGCTGTAGAACGCGGTTGCGGACTTGAAGTTGATACCGGAACTCTCCAGGTCCGCTGGATCCAATCCATCCACTCCGATCGAAACCGAGAACTGACCAGTGTTGATGTTGACATCCACGGTGCTCTTCAAAGGGATCGTCTTTCCACCCATCCAATCGAGACTTCCAATCAGATCTACCTGCAACTGCAGGGTCCGGTTCGCGCAGGATGCGCTCTTGGTGCCTGAAGGACAGAAGATTCCCAGGTGCCCGGTCGCCGAGGTCACGTGCAAGCTGTCCCCATGGTCTGCCGGATCGAACCGTGCGTGGAGTTCCAGATCCATGGAGAGAGTCGCCACACCCGTCTTCGGGTCGCGGTTGCTGGAGATCGTCCCCGACGGGCTGTCCAGAGTGAGCCACTCCATGGCGACCACCGTGGCGTTGCTCGCCACGGTGAGTGTCCAGTCATTCAAGTCGGTAATGGTGCCGTTTACGGTGAATGAGTAATTCGTGTTGTTCATCGTGAACGCGACAGCCCCGGTGAGTGTGAGTCCCGTGTTGGTCCAAGCCAAGGACGCCTGCAACAACTTCACACCGCCGTAGAGCTGAAACGAGCCTCCCGGGGGCAGGACCAATCCGATCTGGACGTTGTACACGATGTCCTGTCCGGGAGCACGGGTCACAGTTCCCGTTCCGGAGAACACAGTGCTGGAGCCGTCAGCCGCCACGATCGGCATGAGGTTCGCCGCCGTGACCGTGAGGTTCACCGCGCCCCCCGCTCCGATGGTCCCGCTGATCACGACTGTGCCGTCTTGTCCCGCTGGGGCGATTTCGGATACCGTGACCGCGATTTGATATCCGCCCGCGACTGGGCCAAACGCCAAGGACGCCGACTTCAGCGACCATCCCGCGGGGGCTGGAAGGTACGGCAGGCCGTTGATGTTCACGTTTCCGGACAGGCCGGACAAGATCCCGCCAGTGAAGGGGACGCTCAATGCCGGTGAACCGCTGAAGGTGAAAATCGTCATTCCCTGCTGTGCCGGTGCTCCCGGGAGGTTGAGGAATCCCGAAGTGATCGCCAGGCCGGTAGGTGTGATCGACCCGACGACGCCGGTCAGACCCACTCCGTTGATAGTCATGCTGGCGTTGGTGAACTCGATCGATGAAGTGTCAATCCCACAGTTCGCGCCAATAGCGTCGGTCTGACCCAGTGTCATCTCAATCGAGTCGAAGGTGAGGGCGGTCAGGGTCTTGGACTGCGCGGCGTTGAACAGGTCGCAGTACCCGGTCGTACTCGCGGACAACCGTTGACGATCATGACCACCGACCACCACCCTGGTTCGTTCGAGCGTGTCATTCGCGGTCAGGATCTCGCTGGCGATCGTGGACCGACGCGACCCGTGACGCGCGATCGCGGTCAACAAGACCGGCCTCGGCAACGCGTTGGGCACTTTGATGATGAGTTTGCGCCCGCGCTTCTTGCGCTTCGAGCCCGGCAACGCCGACAGAGGAAGACCATCCACCCGCCAATCGATCTTCTTGATCTTCTTGATCCGACCGCGCTTGCGGCGCATCTTCACATGCACGACGATCTTCTGCCTGCTGCCCATTTCCACCTCAGTCGGACCTCGCCCACCAATGCGGATCACAGCGGATGGCTTGAGCTTCGCGCCCATCGGCTTGCTTCGGTTCAGCAGCGGAGGGAACTTCGGCTTTCGTTTCTTGCCACCCGCCGGTGCGGTAGATGACTTGATCGGAGCCTCCGCCAGGATCCGGACCTTCTTGCGAACCAAAGCACCGCCCTCGGCGACCTCCAATACGAAGTTCAAACGGGTGTCTTTCCTGACCGCCGGCGGCGTGAACGCCGCGGTCACCACCGGGTGTTCGGTGGTCGCACCAACGGGCCCGTCCCATGTCACCCGGGGGCAGGCCTTCTTCCCGCGCTTGCCTTTCGG
>JAUYKX010000338.1 GCA_030699055.1 Candidatus Nanopelagicales bacterium | reverse complement strand
GGGACCCGCCGCAGTCCTCATCATCTTCGGCGTCCTCCTGCTCGTAGGAGTGAGCGTCGTTCTTTTATGGCTGTCCAGGGTCCCAACCGCAATTCACCCGTGACTGACGCGAATCCGTGGACGGCCGGGTTCAGCTATCATCCCCAGATGCCCTCAGCATCACCCGCGGCGGGTGCTCACTGCGCTAGTTGCGGATCTCCCGCCACGGCAGGGGCGGCATTCTGCACTACCTGCGGCGGCAACCTGAGCTCTAGCGAGGCTGCGCCATCCGTTCCTGTGTCAAGGACGCAGCGGCGGACAAGGCTCAAGGGACCCGCCGCAGTCCTCATCATCTTCGGCGTCCTCCTGCTCGTAGGAGTGCTGACGACCAGAGGCAGCTTCAATGCGGTATTCACCGCAAAACTCGTTGAAAACGGCATGGATCCTGCTGAGGCAGTCAATCTCGACCTGAACGTTTACCCGATCTTCGTGATCATCACGGTCACCGGCGCCTGCGGAATGGTCGCCGGGGCCGTCTGGTTGGCGGTCCGAATTAACAGTCGGAATACGAACCACAGGTAAAGATCCACTCCCTCCGTTTGGGCATTCGTGGATTGGACAATCACGTGCCGCACCGACACCGCCGCCTTCGCTGGGACGGTCGCGAAATGCGATCAGCGGAGTGTTATGTTGCGCGCGTGTCAAACGAGAACCTGGACTCAGACGCATTGCAGAACCCTAGAAGAAGGAACCAGAAGTACTGTTCACATTGCGGAGCACAGGTCGTTGTCGGTGACGCTGCTTTCTGTAGCGCCTGCGGCAACCCAACCAACATTCCGGCTGCACTAAGACCGTACGCGCCACACACCAATCAAAACGCCATCATCGCGTTCGTCCTCGCACTGCTTTCATGGTTCATCTGCCCCGTTGTGCCTGCGATCGTCGCCCTATTCGTCGTTAACCGTGCGGAGGTTGAGATTGAAGAAAGCGGAGGTGGGCAAGTTGGCAAGAGCTTGACAATCGCGGCGGACTGGATCGCCTGGATCAACATACTTCTGTGGATGGTTCTAGTAGCCGCTGGCGTTGCTATCGCGTGGCTTTCCAACGTCAAGTAGAGCTCGAAGACCTTCCAGCGCGAACCTCCGGCTTCGCTTGGCCTTCAACTTGGGTATCCCGGCATGGATGCGCTCGTCGTTTAGGTTCAACCTGGCCATCGGCGCCTCTGCGGTCACTCCTGGCTTCACACTACCGATCTTGGGTGGCGGCCAGTGTCAACACCGGGGTGGGCGATCCGCCCCCGCCGATTTCGTCGGCGCTGTACCCGAGTCCGGTGTCGCCCACTAGCTGTGCGGCGACGTCGACACCGCTGCACCCCGCGGTCTGCTAGGCGGTCGCGGATTTCAAGGTTTCGTTGAACGGCTCTAGCCGCTGAGTTGGCGTGGTGTGATCGTCTTGCGTGCATGCGCAGAACGGCCCATTGGCGCTCGTCAGTTGTGTCATGTGCGGGTCGAGATGATGCAGCATCCACGTCGAGATCCCCGCGACTGAATCCAAGCGAGCTGCTTCCCAGGTCCGCCAAAGGGCGTCAATTCTTAGCCTGATTCCGTGGACTGCTTTTGATTTGATCTTGGCTAACCGTTTTGTGATCTTGGTTGGTTTGGTGCGTGGTTGTATCGCTGGCTGGGGCCAGCTTTTCCACTTCGGGGTTCCGGTTTGGCCTCGTCGGCGGTGGACGGGTGGGACTAGGCGGCTATCGGTGGAGCTGGCCCGTTGGTGACGTTGGTCCAGAGCTGGTTGCATGGTTGGGTCCATGGCCAGTGGCTTGGCAGGTGCAGTACCGGTTTGCGTTGCGGTCTGGCCAGTCGGGCGGGGACGTTGATGATCCGGGTTCGCAGGGTTGCTCCCCGCGCGGTGGTGAGCCTTCCTCCGGCCAGGGTCGCGGCGGCGCGCAGCAGGTTGTGGGTGATGGCAGCGCAGATCGCCCACGCGCAGTTCGCGCCGAATCGTCCCGACGGCAAATGGGCCAAAGGGCCGTTGATGAGGTCAGCAAAAGTGGTCTCAATAATCGCGTGACGGCGGTGGGTGATGTCTGCCTCGACGGTGGTTTCGCCTGTGTTGGTGAAAAACGGGTGATACCGCCACACAGGAAACAGTTCAGCGAGCTGGTTCTGGTCTTTAACCCGTCGCACGACCAGCCTGGCGGTGACGGGGTGCTTGGTGGAGGCGAATGCGGTGTAGGTGACCTCCGCAACCTCGGCATCGGAGATCAGTTCTTTGGTGTCGGGGTCGACTACAGCGCCGGGGTAGTTAACTGGGACCCATTCGTGCTCACCGATGCTGTCGATCGCGCGCTGGACCGCTGGGTTCTTCGTGAGGACAACGGAAAACATGGCACCGCCTCTGACCGCAGCGCTGATCACGGCGTGGCTGCCATAAGCGGAATCACCCCGGATCAAGATCTCGGCGCTGGCCCCGGCAGCGCGAGCCGTGGTGATCGCTTCGGTGACCATAGAACCGGCACCGCGCCCGGAACCAGCATTGCCGCCGCGCAGCCGCATCCCGGCAATCATCGGCGCGGCGGTGTCTGTGCTGATCGCTGTCGCCAGCGGTGAGAGCCCGCGGCGCAGAACCTGCTTCCCGGAAATCTTGGTGTGCCCGAAACTGGCTCCCTGCTTCGCGTGTCCGTAAACCGGGCGCAGCAAGGAATCAATGTCGATGTAGCAGCGGGTACCAATCCCGGGCAGGCACCCGGTCCGCGCTATCAACCCGGCCAGGTGCGCGCGCATCACCGACTCCAATTGCCGGGCGTGACCGTAAGTGAACTCCCGCAGGAACTGGCCCAACGTCGCCGGGGCATACACCTGGGCGAACAACCGTGACATCCCGCCGGAGCGGGTCACCTGCAAATCGTCGATACAGTCAGCCCCAGCTGCCAGCCCTGCCACGATCGAGGTGATCTTCGCGGCCGGGTTCGCGCCCGCCGATTTCACCCGCGACACCTTGATCGACACCTTCGCCTCGATCAACTCCGACAAGCCAGCCTGCTCGGCCAGCCCCATCACCGGGACCAGCCCCGCGCACGACACCAGATTCTCGTCATCGAACAACGCCACCGCCGAAGACCAGACATGAGATAGTCGCACCGAGAGTGCCTTTCTTTTGCGTGTGAATCAGGCCGTCAAGAAACCCGATTCTTCCTGCAAAGAGGGCACTTTCATCATTCCCCCGCCGCAAAACTCAAGATCACATCCACGGATTCAGGCTTAGCGCCCGAGACCCAGGCGCCCATCCCAACAGCGCCGAAATAGGTGCAGCCGAGTTCGGGAACGGCAACCACCCCCACCGCCGGTTCACCGTCGATCTCAGCACCAATGCACACCGCCCAGATCGGGAGGCGATACAAGTAGTTGACAGTCCCGTCGATCGGATCGATCACCCATCGCACACCGGATTCACCCGCATGATCATCGCCTTCTTCTCCAAGAACTCCGTCACCGGATCGGCCTTCCAACAGCCGGTCAACAATCATCACTTCACTCCGACGATCCATATCCGTGACTATGTCGGTGACCACCGTCTTGGACTCAACCGCCAATTCCGTGGGCCGGTCATCGACCAACATCGTGGCTGCCGAATGGGCCACGGTTCGGGCCCGATCGAGCAAGCCGGCCACCAGCCGTTGGCGGGCACTCACGTCGACTTCCCGGATTGGCAACAGCCCGTTGGGCATTCGTCGGGCCAAGGCCCGTCCGGTCCCTCGGCAGGGCGATCGGACGACATGGCACCACCCGATCGCTCCAACACCAGCTCCGCCAGCATCGAGACGAAACGGGGGTCATCCCCGATCGTGCGGGCCAGGGTGAATTCGAGCCCGAGGTCAGTCGCCATTTGACGAGCCTCAACTCCGAGGTCCCACATGACTTCCATGTGATCCGTGACAAATCCAATGGGTGCCACAACTACCCGGCCCACCCCACGAGCCGCCAGATCACGCAAAGTGTCATCGATCGTCGGGGTCAGCCAGGGCTGCCCGGACCCCCCACCCGACTGCGACTGAAACGACAGCTCCCAATCAAATGATCGACCAAGAACACCCGCAGCCCGCCTAGCCACCCGATCAGCGACAAATCGATGCTGGGCCACATACGCAGTCCCAGCGACACCGCTGTCCTGCGCCATCTGCCACGGCAAAGAATGAGTGGTGAACACCAAAAACGGGGTCTCGCTCGAGGCTGGGCCAATGTCCGCCGGGGCACCAATCGCTTCGACCACCCGATCTCCCCAGCAGTCCAAAAAAACCGGATGGTTGTACCAAAGCCGGACCTTGCGGAATCGCGGACGCTTGCCGACCGGAATCCGGTCGGCA
Source organism: Candidatus Nanopelagicales bacterium (assembly GCA_030699055.1). Classification (GTDB taxonomy): domain Bacteria; phylum Actinomycetota; class Actinomycetes; order S36-B12; family UBA10799; genus JAUYKX01. The sequence goes on along the minus strand of JAUYKX010000338.1, from coordinate 1,162 downwards.
ACTTCTTCGTAGTCCTCCTGGTAGGCCCGACAGCCGGGCCAGGAGGCGAATCCACTGGTGGCGACAACCGCGATGTCCCGGGCTCCCTGCCCGACAAGCTGCTCGACAGCCTCAGCCGTCAGCGGATGCCAGAAGCGATTACCCAGCGCCAGGGGACATTCAAAGCCCCTCTCCGCCAAAGCCGCGGCCAGATGTTCACAGAGTCGCCGGTTCTGTTCGTTGATCGGCGAGCGGCCATCAAAATGCAGATAATGATCCGCCACTAGCGACAACCGGGCGTCTGGAACCCGCCCACCCGTCACCCGGCGCAGAAACGGCATCACTTCAGCTGGCTGCTCGGGGCCCCCGAAGGACATGACCAGTACCGCGTCGAGGGGTTCGGGTGCGGTGTCGCACTTGCTGCTGGACATCCGATCATTCTGCGGGTCCAATCCGGTGATCGCCCACCCGGGATGAGTTTTCACTGTCCACCCGTCGCCAACAAGAGATTAAGTGTGTTCGCTCGGCCCAGCGCGCCAGGCTCGCGACCAGCTCGACCGGTAACCTGTCGGCAGCCTGATCCACCTGCCAGCCGGTCGGCAGGTCATACCTGGCCAACCACCCGCAACCGAGGAGCACCGCGAATGCGCGAACTGACGTTCGTCGGATTGTCGTCCGACGGCCGCCACCTATTGCTGGTGGCCCAAAACGCTGGCGAGTACCTCCTGCGTATTGACGACCGCCTGGCCAGTGCTTTGCGTCGGGAAGGCGAGCGCCTGCGGGGTCAACCAACCGACCTTGGCCCGATGCCAACCAACCCAACCCCCAGAGAGATCCAGGAGCGGATCCGGGCGGGAATGTCCGTCAACGCCATTGCCGCCGCCGCCGGAGTCGGCGAGGAGTCCATCGCGCGCTTTGCCACCGCGGTACTGGCCGAGCGCGCGTTCATCGCAGACCAGGCCCGGGAATCAACGATCAGATTCGAAGACCGGACAGTTTCTTTGGGCAAGGCAGTGGTCGAACGGCTGACCCCGGGAGGAATCGAAGCGTCAACCGTTCGTTGGGACGCGTGGCGTCGTGCCGACGGCGACTGGACTGTGGTCTGCGCCTACCCGTTCGACCGGGGTGAGCGCATAGCGACCTTCGGATTCGATCCGACCGCCCGTCGGGTGTGGCCGGACGA
>JAUYKX010000335.1 GCA_030699055.1 Candidatus Nanopelagicales bacterium | reverse complement strand
CGATCAGGACCTCGATGTTCCGGTCCGGGTCATCGCCCGCGCAGGCGGCGACCGCCTTGAGCCGATTGACGTAGCCGTGATGGTCGGCTCCGAGTAGGTAGATCGCGACATCGAAACCACGACGCCGCTTGTCCAGGTAATAAGCGCAGTCGGAGGCGAAGTAAGTCAGTTCACCGTCAGCCTTGACCAGCACCCGGTCCTTGTCGTCACCGAAGTCAGTGGTCCGCAGCCAGGTGGCGCCGTCACGGCGAAAAACATGGCTCTGCTTCTTGAGTGTCTTGAGGGCTTGTTTGACTCCGCCGCTTTCGTGGAGTTCTCGTTCAGAGACCCAGGCGTCGAAGTGCGTACCGAAAAGATCGAGCACCACCCTCTGCTGTTGGAGTTGCCGCTGGTATCCGATCTCACGGAATGCCTCGGCGGCCTCCTCGCCGCTCAGTTCCAGCAAGCTCGGATCGAGCGCGACGATCTCCGCCGCCAGATCGACCACATAGCCCCCGTGGTAGCCGTCCGCAGGCGGCGGTTGACCGTGGGCGACTGCCGCCAGCGACTCACCGAACCGTTGCATCTGAATCCCCCGGTCGTTCACGTAAAACTCCCGGACAACCTCGGCCCCAGCGGCATCCAGTACAGCGGCTATCGCATCGCCGACGGCGGCCCACCGGGTATGCCCCAAGTGCAGCGGACCGGTGGGATTGGCCGAGATGAACTCCACATTGATCTTTTGTCCGGCCAGGGCTTGGGTCCGGCCGTACCGATCCGCTTGCCTGACGATCTGCGCCGCCAGACGGCCCGCCGCCGCTGCTTCAATCCGGATGTTGATGAATCCCGGGCCCGCCACGTCGACCGAGGAAATCCCCGAGCGCTTGGCGAGTGCGTCAGCGACCACACCCGCCACTTGCCGGGGTGGCCAGCCAGTCGGGCGGGCCAGTCGCATAGCGATGTTGGTCGCATAGTCACCGTGCTCGGGACTCTTCGGGCGCTCGATTGTGATTTCGGCCGGGACTTGGTCAACGCTGAGCGGCAGCAATCCGGCTTCGGCGGCCTCTTCGATCACGGCACGGATCAGCATCGCGAGTTCGCCAGGGGTCATGGGCAAAGGCTACCGGCGAGCCCGTTTGATGCGGTTCGGTAGCGGGTGGGTGGTTCTTCCGCCCTTCCATCGTTCTGACGACCTTCGCCGGTTGACATCGGGCCGCGTCTGCCGGAGGACGGCCGGGCGACCATTGCTATCGTTGGCGGCTCCCGGGCCCCCGTAGCTCAGGGGATAGAGCAGTGGCCTCCGGAGCCATGCGCGCAGGTTCGAATCCTGCCGGGGGCGCTTTCCTCGTCGGCCCGGGCAATGGGACCGAGTGCGGCATTGGCTGACTTGAAGCGGGTCCTATCGCCGCGGGTCCGACGCCCTTCGCTGGCACGATCCCAGCATGTCTCGCACCCCTCGTCTCCGCACATCCCTCCTCGGTGCTGTCGTCGCCTTCGGCTTGCTCGGCCTCGGGGTCAGTGCGTGCTCCAGCCCGACCCCTCGAACATCTCCAAGCCTTCCGCCGGCCAAGGTGACGTGGGCTGCCTGCACCGATTCTGCGCTGGCCGGCGTCGAGTGCGGACCGATGGAGGTTCCGGTCGATTGGGATCGCCCAGACGGCCCCAAACTGACCATCTCAATAGCCCGACACAAAGCCACCGGCACTACGGAAGAGCGAATCGGATCGCTCTTCTGGAACCCGGGAGGACCTGGAGTCGAAGCGGTCAGCAGCAGCATCGAACTCTGGAAGTCAATGTCGGAGAACATGCGCAAGCGGTTCGACCTGGTCTCCATGGACCCCAGGGGAGTCGGCAAGTCCCAGCCCGACCTGTCGGCCTGCGATGGCGTGATCTTGACTACCAAGGCCAACTGGCCCGTCGACTGGAAAGCCATGGCCGAAGTGTCGATGGACGAAGCCGCCAAGCTCAACAGGAAGTGCCAGGAAAAGACCCCGAACGCGGGATTCGTGGGCACCTGGCAGGTCGTGCGCGACCTGGATGCGCTACGCGCCGCCGTCGGGGATCGGAAACTCACGTATCTGGGTGTCAGCTACGGCAGCCGGATCGGCTACACGTATGCCCTGACCTTTCCCGACCGGGTTCGCGCCCTGGTACTCAACGGCGAGGTCGGCCCTGACAACAACAAGCTGATCAATCCGGTGGGCCCAGACCAGGCCATGCAGGTCTTTGCCAAGGCGCAACCTGGCGCGTGGAAGAAGTTCGAAAAGACCTTGGCCCATCTGGAGAAGTCAACCCTCCCGGGTGGAGAGCAGCCGATAACCCGCGCACGGCAACATCGGGATCGGACTCGGACTCAAGGCCCTGGTCGGCTGCCTCGACGCGTCGACCTGGACCGCGAGTCCGATGTCGAGCGAATGGTTCAGGAGGCTCAGCAGAGGGCCTCCCTCGAGGGCGGCTACAACGCCTTGGATGCTTACAGCAGGTGTTCCGGGTTCACGCTCGAGCGCAAGCCAATCCCCGGCAACGAGCAAGTGTCAACCGATGTCAAGGCGCTACTCGGCAACTCGACGTTCGACCCGCAAACTCCCTACGCGCCCGCACCGGACATCACCTGTCCCGGCCCGGCAGCGGGGATGACCCCGCCCAAGTGATCACCGTCGAAAACCGCAGGCGGGCTCGGTTGGTGGACTGGCTCCGGGGCGGCTACTTGACCGTGATGGTGACGACCCCGGACTCGGCCAGCACCGCCGTGCCCGGATCCCAGGTTCCGCCGCTGACCGACTGCTGGGGAACAAACGCCTGAACAGCATCGGTCACGCCCAGAACGAGATATCCGGAAGCCTTTCCACTGGTATTCAGGGTCAGCTTGCTGAAGATCTTGTACTTGTCGGGGGCGATCATGTCGACGAGCACGACTTGCTTGCCCGCCAGACTCGCCGGTCCCGAAACGTTGGTGTCGATGCGATCACCCTTCTTGGCAACAGTCGACGACACGCTCAGAGTGAGCCCCTGCACCGATCCCGTCGGCTTCGGCTTCGCCGTCGTGGGACTGGCGGTAGCAGTCGACGTCGGCTTCTGGGGGGCTGTGGGTGATACGGAATGAGTGGCTGTGGGTGATACGGAACTCGTGTGCTCCGGCGAAGCCGTCGGCGAGGGGCTCGAGGACGACGAGTTCGAGCTGCAGGCCGCCACCCCGAACACCAAGGGCAGCGACACGATCACGACAGCTGATTTCCGGGCCACTCGAGCCATCGGTTCCTCCTGGTTGCACTCAGTGAGCGCCTGGCGACTGCAGGCAGCGTTACATTAGCCGAAGCCATGCGTGATCGACGGCAATCAGCTCCGACATGCCGGTTTGAAGAACGGCCCTGGAGAGCCGGATCCGGGAAAGCGGGCGCGATGAGCGAACGAGTGGACGGAACCGATCGCCGTCGCACGGCATACCTGATCGAGTTCCGATCGACGCCCGAGTCGGCGGCCGTGAACGCCAGCCGATGGCTCGCGAATCCCGGACCGCGTCGGCCTGCCCATCTCACCCTGCTTGGACCGTATCCGGCCCAGGCCAACCCGTTGTCCGCTGCCGATCTGGACCGTTTGCGGCGAGAACTCGTCGGGTCGGCCATCACCCTGACGGGACCCGCGCGGTTCGCGCGATCAAGAGGGGCGACAGTGGTCCTGTTGGCGAAATCTCCGCTGGTGACGTCCCGCGGTCACTCCCCCGGCAGACCGTACCGCCCCCATGCCACCGTCTACAGCGGCCCCAACCGGGCACTGGCCAACGAGCTGCTATCCACGCTGACCGACGTGCCCGCGCTGACCGTCAGCGTCCACCGAATAGTTCCGGTGACCGTCGGAGTGATCGACGATCCGTTGAACGCCCAGGTGATCACCGAGGGTCCGGTTGCCGATTGGCTGACCGAGGCCGGCTTCGATCCGTATGACCTGGCGGCGGCCGGACGCCGTGATCGCCTCCGCGCGATTTCGGTCATCGTCGAACATCTGCGCGATCGACCCTGATCGCCACGACACACAAGATCACGGCAGTTAGCATCATTCGCCATGACGAATGAGCGGAAGGCGGAGCCCGTCTCCAGCCCGTCTCAGCAGGCACGAACGGCGAGCGGTAGCTGGTTCGTCGTCATCGCCTTCGCCCTCGCCGCCGCCGCCACCCAGATGCTGTGGCTCACCTTCGCCCCGGTCACGACGCTGGCAGCCGATCACTACGGGGTCGACGTTGACACCATCGGCTTCCTGTCGATCATCTTTCCTCTGCTTTACGTGCTGCTGGCCATCCCCTGGGGCCTGCTGTTGGATCGGTGGTTCCGACCTGCGCTCGCGATCGGGGCGAGCCTGACCGCTGTCGGAGGCGTAGTCAGGACTGTCGACACGGAGTCCTTCGCGTTGGCCTTGGCCGGTCAAATCATCTGCGCCGCCGCCCAGCCATTGGTGCTCAACTCGGTCGCCAAACTGGCGGTCGATTACCTGCCCCGCTCTCAGCGCCCGACCGGCATCGCCGTGGGAACGGTCGGACTCTTCGTCGGGATGCTCACCTCGTTCGTTCTCGGGGCGGTCTTCTCATCCAACCTCGGACAACTGCTTCAGGTGCAGGCCGTCATCGCCGTAGTAGCTGCGGTATGCATGGCGGTGGCCCTCACCCGACCCGCCCGATTCGCCGACGACACCGACACCGGCATCGGCAGGGCAGGAGCTACATCTGGCTCCGCGGTTGGCGCTGCGGCGGCCCACCCCCTTCGCACGTCCTGGTCGGACCCGGTGATCCGTTTACTGGTCGGCTTGATCACCGTCGGTAACGGAGTGTTTGTCGCGCTGACCACTTGGCTGCAGCCGTTTCTGGCCGATGCGGGCGTGAGTTCCAATATCGCCGACGTGATGTTGCTCGTGCTGGTGGTCTTCGGCATCGCGGGCGCCGCGATCGTTCCGCCGATCGCGGCCCGGCGGCGCACCCAGACCAGATGGATGCTGTCGGCGATCGTGATCGGGGCCCTGGGATGCGTGGCACTGGCCGTGGCCCCGGCGGTGGTCACCGGCTTCGTCGTCAGCGCCCTGATCGGCTTTCTGGTCCTGGCCGTGTTGCCGATCGTCCTGGACCTGGTGGAGCGACGGGCGGGGCCAGCGGCGGCCACCGCCACCGGCCTGGTCTGGCTCGCGGGAAACGCGGGTGGGGTCGTGATTTCCCTGGCCGTCGGGGCGTTGGTATCGCTGCCGGCGTTGGGCTTCCTGGTTCTCTCCGTGATCATGATCGGGGCCGGGCTTCCGGTGGTTCGAGCCCTGCATCGTCGGATCGGCTCGCACGCTGCTGTCCTCCCCGACGAATAGAGCCCCCACCCGCGGCTGCGGCCCCGAAATCAGCCCAGCAGTTTCGCCTTTTGGGCGGCGAACTCCTCGTTCGTCAGCAGACCGGCCTCTTTCAACTCTCCGAGCTTCTTCAACTCGTCGGCGATGCTCACGGGTCCAGACGAGGCTGCTGGTGCCGCCTGAACCGGGGCTGGAGCGGCGGCTGGCGGCGTGGCGTAGTGAATGAACTGACTCTGGCGCTCCATCAGCTTTTCTCGCCGGGCTTCGGAGATCAACGGCGCGAGCAACTCCCGAACCTGATGCGGCGACTCGATGTTGTCCAGCACCACGGTTCCCGTTCCACCGGCTCCGGACTGCGCCGAACCGATCCCTTTCAGGTCGAACAGCCCGGCTTCTTTGGTCCCGAACGATGCGTCCTCCAGTATGAGCACTACGTCGCCGATGTCCTTGCCCTTCTGCCACATCGCCTGCCGGGCATCCATGTCCTTCACCGCCCACAACGGCACCGATTCGGACTTCGACCCGAACATCCCGCTCTCGATCCAAATCCGGTCCTTCGTGATTCGGAAAAAAGCCGAGGACAGGCCCGTCGCGTGCTTACCTGATCCCATCCACAACGTGTTCGGATCGTCGGCATACTTCTGACGCCGCTCATCCGACTGGGACGCGCTTGACGTCTTGGCCTGGTCGACCATCGACCGACCCTGATCGGCGGCCTGCTGGGCCATTCCCTTGAGCTTGCCCATGAATCCTCCGCCCGATGCGCCTGCTCCGGCAGGCGGGGGCGGCGGCGGAGTCGCACTTGGTGGGGGTGGCGGAGGTTGATCGGCCGGCAGCGGATCCATCGCCGCAGTTCCTGCATCGGAAACGTGGTCGGTCCAGGTCGAACCGTCCCAGTACCTGAGTTCGTGACCACCTATCGGGTCAGGCAGCCATCCGGCGTCATGCATCGGTTTTCATCCCCTCGATTGGCGTTGGCACTGGCGTTCGTTCACCAAAGCACATCCTGGTCCTCGGCCGCGCCCGCCAAGCCGGCGACCTCAATGGACTCACCGCGAATATTGATTCTCCCGGTGAACTGGCCAAGCGCCTGGATGAACTTTGAACGCAGCAGCAACAAGTTGAGATTTTCGTGGTGGGCGGCATGGGGCCGGAACCGCAGGTCGACCGCACCGTCGAGAGTCCGGACCCGCCATTCGCCGGCCGGATCGCCTTCCGGCAGCTCAATCCGGGCAGCCGGATCGATCAGGATCAACTCACCGTCGAGCCACAGGCAGTTCTCCGCACCGTTGTCGCCCAGACCGGTGAACCCGGCAACCAGGTTGATCCCGAGTTCACGCCCGTCGACGGTCCGACCGGAACCGAAGGCCCAGTTCCAGGACGTCCGTCGAGGCAGGTACCCGTTGGTGTAGTCGTAGCCACCGGAGCCACCGTCGAGAGACCAGGTCTGAATCCGGCCGCCCTGGTGAATCGAAAGTGACCCACTCGTCGCCGCACACGCCCCTTTGACCGTGGTGGAAACCAACGGTGGCTCCGTCCGCAGGTCCGACACGGTCAACAGGGTCGGCAGCGCGGCCGTGTCCATGGTCAAGTCGAGTTCCACCCACGGCTTACTGACCCCCGGCACAAACGGGATCCGATGCAGCACCGAACTAATCCGCAGGCGACCCGAATCACCACCGATCTTGACGTTCGTTCCCGGGCCGAGGTAGCGACTGACGTGGCCGTCGCGAGGTCGATCATTGACGCTGACCAGCGGACGGGGAGAGCCGGGCCGACTGGC
>JAUYKX010000313.1 GCA_030699055.1 Candidatus Nanopelagicales bacterium | reverse complement strand
GTGCGCAGAGACGACCTGGCCCGGGTCTTGGCGGATGCCGATTCCCCGGCCGGCACGTGGGCCTGGGAGGCTCTGCGTGTGGCCGCCGGTATTCCGCGGGCCGGCCTGGACACCGACAACCGGACCATTCCTCACGAGGTGGGCTGGATCGGCCCGGCAGTGCATCTGTCCAAGGGCTGCTACCGGGGCCAGGAGACCATCGCCCGGGTCCAGAATCTTGGCCGTCCGCCGCGAAGGTTGGTGCTGCTGAATCTGGACGGCTCGGCGCCGGGTCAGTGCGCGACCGGCTGGCAGGTGATGGCCGAAGACCGTCCGGTGGGTGTGGTCGGATCGGTCGCTCAGCATTTCGAACTCGGACCCATAGCGTTGGCCACGATCAAGCGGGGCACGCCCGTAGGCCTGGATCTTGACGTCAGGCCTACGGTGGCGGGAACGGAGACTTCCGATCAGGCGATCAGCGCTGCCCAGGAGATCATCGTCGCGGTTGCGTGACTTTGGCGCCGCGACCTCCGCGGCGGCTGGCGGCCCCGGGATCTGCGGCCAGGCTGGACAGTTCCCGCAACAGGGCTGCCGTGTTGACACTGGCCGTGCGGGTTTCTTTGGGCGGATGGTGCTCTATGGAAACCAAGCCCGCCGATATCAGGCCGTCCAGAGTCTGAGCCACCTCGAGCATGGTGAATCCGCATGACTGTGCGAGCTCAACCGTCTTGCGCCGACCATCGATCTTGCAAAGTAACGCCCAATCGTGCGGGCCGAGCGTCGGGTGCGGATCGATAGTCGGCACGCCGACCAACTCCGGCACCGCCGTGGGGCCGCCGAGCCGGCGGAGTAATTCCAGCAATACGGGACGGCGAGCGTCCGCTTCCACCAGAAGCTGCTCGACATCGACTGGCGCCTCCGGGAGACCCGAAAAACCACCGGAAGCGACGGACTCGAACCGCGTGTCCGATACCTCCCATGTCAGCAGGCCGGCCATGTTGTCGGCCAATTGCGCACGAGCAACCTGTTCGACCACGGCTCGGCTGATGGCACCGCTTCTGACCAGCAAATCGCCGACCCGGGGCCCGTTGCCCGTTGATCCGTCCCTCTCGGCTTCGCGACGCTGTGTGTCGAGGGCGGCGGCCAGCTGGTCAGGGGACACCACGCCCGCCGCCACCAGTCTCATTCCGATCCGCGGCCGGTGATCGGGGATCAACAGTCCGACGATGGCTCCCTCGAAGAACTGGACCGATGCTTGGTGACCCACTCGATCACGCATCACCAGTTGTCCAGTGGCCCGCGCGCGACCGAGATCGGAAAGAACCGACCTCAATTTGCCCTCAGCCGCCGTTGACACAGAAACCCCTTCGTACTGGTCGCCACCTGTATCTCTTTTCGGCATTCGTCGTTCCGCTCCTTAGCCCAGGACAACGTCCAAAAAGGATGTCGGGTTATGCGGCCACCAATTTTTCGGCGCGGCGCATGGTCGCTGCCCGGCATCGGTACTAGCGGGGGTTAGCCTCAGAGAGTCGCCCGTCGGGTGGCGGCGATCAGGAAACCGAGTGATCGCGCGAGATGACTGGGGGAGAGCGATGTCCCTGGGTGGTGCGGTGCCAGTGGGTCAGAACAGGCTTGATCGGGTGTTGGGCCCGGGGTTTCTCGACGACCTGGAGTTGGTTGATGTTCCGACCCTGCGCCAACGTCGCCGTGAAGCCGAGGCGGAAGAACGCGAGCTCTCGTTCGTCAGAAGAGTGCTACAGGGCCGAATCGATATCCTGCGGGCCGAACTCCGGCGCCGGGCGGGCATCGAAGATTCGATCATCGACAGTCTGTCGCGGATATTGGCCGATGACCGGGCGAAAGACCTGCGGCATCAGCGCCACGCCCCAGTGGGTTCGGAGATTTCGTGGTCTGGCTTCGACAACTCGCTGGAACTGGCGACTGGGGACGTCGGCTCGGACATCCATGCGCTGTCCGATGGTGAATTGCGGGCAATTATCGAATCCCTCCAGGATCACGAGCGATCGGTATCGGAGTCGAGGTCGCGTATCCATCGCGTACTCGATCGCCTCAGCAAGGAGCTGACAAATCGGTATCGCGAAGGGACCGCCCTGGTCGATGATCTTCTGGCCTCGGTGCGGGACCACTGAGCGGGACCACTGAGCGGGGATGGCCGGTCACGCATTGTCATACCGGCCGAAAGATATAGGCAAAATGTGATGCACAACACATATTTGCCTTCCGATCGCCGTTTCCGAAGCCGGTGATTCGGGGAACCATGGGGGAGTGACGCGCACGGTTGTCACGGCAAGATCGAGGGGAACAGGCCATGAACACCGCCAAGAATACGACCCGTAAGTCGGCTCCTCGGCGTCGCACCACGACGTCGACTCCGCCGCAACGCACACTCGGCGCGAATAGAACCACGCCGGAAAGTCGGACTTCCCGCTGGCAGCGCCAGGTGGCCGATCGGCTCGAGAACGTGCAGCAAACGGTCATCGGCACGCCTGATCGGGTGCGGGTCACAGTGGTTGATCTGAGAGAACAGGCTTCGCAGGCGGTATTTGCCGTGCGCGACCGAATCGGTCGGGTTTAGGAGCGTGGGTGAACGGAGCGGCTGGCGGGGCCAGTTCGCGGACGGGGGTTAGTCTGGGAGCATGCTTTTCACCGCAATGGCGATAGTCGGATGGATCGCGCTGGCAATCGTGGCCTGGGCGCTGGTGGATTGCGCGCTGCGTCCCCCGGGGGCCTTCCCGGCTGCCGGAAGACAGACCAAGGTCGCATGGCTGATCTTTCTCGGCCTGGCGTTGATAGTGCAGTTGCTGTTCGACCCGATCGGCTTGTTGGGGATCGCGTCGATAGTGCTCGCCGTGTTTTACCTGGTTGACGTGCGGTCGAAGGTGGTCGCGCTCACCAGACGTTGATCCTCGCGTTAGCGTCCCTGGGCGGCCACCGCAGCCGCCGCCTCGGCAGCCGCCGCCTCATCGAGATACCGACCGTGGCCGCCGATTGGTTGGAGCATCGTGTCGAACTCGTACTTGAGCGGAATACCGGTGGGAATGTTCAACCCGGCGATGTCAGCATCAGAAATCCCCTCAAGGTGTTTGACGAGCGCTCGCAAGGAGTTGCCGTGGGCGGCGACGAGCACAGTGTGGCCGTTCAGCAGGTCGGGGACGATCGCGTCGTACCAGTAAGGGAGCATGCGTTCGACCACGTCTGCGAGACATTCGGTGTGTGGCAGCAGGTCGGGGGGTAGCAGTTCGTACCTCGGATCACCAGCCTGGGAGAACTCGCTGTCGGGCGAGATGGGCGGCGGCGGAACATCGTAAGAGCGCCGCCACAGCATGAACTGCTCTTCGCCGTACTCCTCCCGGATACCGGATTTCGACTTTCCCTGCAGGTCTCCGTAGTGACGCTCATTCAGGCGCCAGCTGCGGTGAACCTCGATCCAGAGGCGCTCGCATTCACTCAACGCCAGGTCGGCCGTTCTGATTGCCCGGCGTAGCAGTGAGGTGTGCAGTACGTCGGGAAGTAGCCCATGTTCGACCAGCAGTTGCCCGCCGCGAACGGCCTCCTGCTCGCCCTGTTCAGTCAGGTCGACGTCCACCCAACCTGTGAACTGGCCCGATTGGTTCCATGCGCTCTGTCCGTGGCGCAAGAGCACGAGGGTGCCGAGGTTGTCGCTCTTCATGGAACCTCATCTTGCCTGACCGAAGCCTGGCTTGGCTGGGCCAAGTGCGCGAATGCAGTCAGGTTGGTGGTCGGCTCGCCGCGGGAGAGCCGCCATTGCCATTCCCGCCGGATCGCCGAAGAGAAACCAAGTTCGAGCAGGGCGTTGAATGCTCCGTCCGCCATTGTGGCGATCGATCCCAGGATTCGGTCCAGTTCCTCTTCGTCCAGGCGACCAACAGCCAGCCGACCCACCAGATAGACGTCACCCAGATGGTCGAGGCAGTAGGCAACCACGTAGCCCTGGCAGTTGTTCTCCAGAAGCCGACGGTAGAACGCCTCGCGGTTCTCGTCGGGCGCCCGGATGACGAAGGCGTTCACCGACACGGCGTGGGAGCCGAGAGCGAACAGGACGGTGGTCCGCAGCTTTTGTTCGCCGGGGAGGATAACCACCCATTGACCGATCTCCGGCCGCTCCAGCGCCAACCCGGTCTGATCCGCGTAGCGCTCGATCAGGTCGTCGATTCCTCTTGCTGTCGGGTCCGTTCCGAGGTCGCGGTCGGCCATCACCCAGTCCGATCGTCTCGCCCGCGAGCGCGAGAGTGCCTGTTGATCGCTCGACGGTAGATGTTCAGCGTGCCGGCGGCGGTGGACGACCAACCGAACCGTTCGGCATGGGCTCGGGCCCGCTGTCCCATGAGGCGCCTGGCTTCATGGTCACGCAGAAGTTCAGCCAGAACCTCCGCCCAAGCCGTGGGTTCATGACTGTCGATCAGGATCCCCGATTCGCCGTCGGCCACGCTGGTGTTCAGTCCCCCCACGGCCGCCGCCACTACCGGCCGACCGCAAGCCTGTGCCTCGATCGCCACCAGGCCGAACGACTCGGAATACGAGGGGACACACACGATGTCAGCCGCCCGATACCAGTCCGCGAGTTGAAATCGACCGGTTGGCGGTTCGAATCGGATTCGATCGGAGACCCCCAGGCGGGCAGCCAGTGAACGCAACTCGTCCACTCGGTCCGGTCCGGCCCCTGAAGGGCCACCACAGACGACCGCCGTCAGGGGGCGATCGCGTTGACCAGCCCGGGTCAGAAGCTCGGCAACAGTGTGGACGAACAGGTCCGGACCTTTGAGCGGCTGAATCCGACCCACGAACAGCAGCAATGACTCGTCGGCGCCGACTCCGAGCCGTTGTCGGGCCCACATCTGGTCACCGGGCGTGAAGACATCTAGATCGACGCCGGGATGCACGACATCGACAAGTCGCGGATCGGCTTGATACAAGTCGATCAGATCCTCCGCCTCGTCGGTGGTGTTGGCGATCAGGTGATCGGCCGCGGCGACGACTTGCTGCTCGCCGAGGATTCGCAGGTGGGGTTCGGGTTTGTCGTCGGTTGCCAGTCGACGGTTTTTCACCAGAGCCATCGTGTGCATCGAATGAACCAGGGGAACTCCCCAGTGATCGCTCACGACCGCTCCCACCTGCCCGGAGAGCCAGTAGTGAGAATGAACCAAGTCAAAATAGTCGCCGCCGCGGGTCAGTTCGGTGCGCAACAAGCCTGCCGCGAAAGCGCAGAGTTGGGCGGGGAGTTCCTCCTTGGTCGTGTGGCCGGGTACCGGCGATCCCAGGTGTACGACCCGCACCCCGGGGCAGACGTCGACTGCCTTCTGGGTGGATGTGTCTGAGAGTTCCATCGACCCGCTACCACGGGTGAAGATCTCCACATCGACATCGGCTGCGGCGAGACGGCAGGCCAGTTCGAGGACGTAGACATTGAGGCCACCCGCGTCCCCGACGCCGGGCTGATCCAGTGGTGAGGTGTGCAGGGACAGCATCGCCACCCTTCGAGGACGGCTGCCAGCCCACCCCTCAAGGCTCGTCAGGTTTGGCACAAGGGGCAAGGGTCAGTCCAGTGGCTTGTAGGGAGCCCCGGTGACTATATGGACCACTCGCTTCCCGATGGTCACCGCATGATCGGCGAAACGTTCGTAATACCTCGACACCAGAGTCACATCGATGGCGGCTTCAATGCCGTACACCCAATCCGGCGACAGCACCCAGACGAACAACTCTCGGTGTAGCTGATCCATTCGGTCGTCCATAACGGCCAGTTGGGCGGCTCCGGCAACGTCACGTTGGGCGAGCACTTCCCCGGTCTTCCGCACGATGGAATGAGCTACGTTGCCCATCTCCGTGACGACTTCGTGCAACTCGGCTGGCACGGCGGGAAGCGGATAGCGAAGGCGGGCAGCCTTGGCCACATGTACCGCGAGATCACCCATCCGCTCCAGCGAAGCCGAGATGCGCAATCCGGAGACGATGATTCGCAGGTCGGTGGCGACCGGAGCCTGCAAGGCGATCATCTGCAGCGCCTTGTCCTCGATCTCGGCCGCCAACGAGTCGATTGCTTCATCACCGGCGATCACGGCCTCGGCCAGCAGCAGATCCGCCTCGAGAATCGACTTGGTGGCATGGACTATCGCCCGTTCGACAAGGTGGGTCATGTCGACCAGGGAAGACTCGAGGGCCTGAAGCTGCTCGTCGTAGGTGCTGCGCATGGTCCGACCAGTCTACGGGCGGGCGGCCGTCGTGGTCGAGCGGCGAGGTGAACAACCGGTTACCGCTGCCTTGCCGATTACCCAAGGGCATCGACGGCGGCTCCGGTGATGCCTATCCTCCAGCTTGTGACCTGGTGGTTGGCCGTCCTGATTCTCGGGGTGGGAACCGCCGTGGGGTTGGTCGTCGGGGTGGTCATCGGTTGGAGGATTGAGACCTCCAGGCGAATACAGCCATCCGATCGTCCCACCACCTCGGCGGATCCGCCGGAGGATCCGCCGGTCGGTGAGTCGATCAATGATGGTCGGCCCGTCGTTCAGGGGTCGGAGCCGGACCTCCTGGATCGCATTCTCGCCGCGCTGCCGGAACCCGCGCTGCTCGTGGAAGCGGGTACCGGACAGGTGGTACGCGTCTCACGCCCGGCGATCGGCCTGGGGTTGGTGGCAGGCAATCGCCTGGCCCCGCCGGAACTTGTCCAGCTCGTGAGGGAGCTCGGTGTGACAGCCGGGGTGTCGGAGCGGGAAATCACCCTGAGGCGTTCATCCCGCTCGCGATCCAGCGTCGAGTTGTTGGTGCGGGCGGTTCAGATTCCTCCCGACCACCTACTTCTGATGATCCAAGACCTGTCCACCACCCGGCGGTTGGACCAAGTGCGGAGGGACTTCGTGGCGAACGTCAGCCACGAGTTGAAGACCCCGGTCGGAGCGATGTCGTTGTTGGCCGAGGCCGTGGCGACGGCGGCGGATGATCCAGGTCATGTGCGCGACTTCGCCGCCCGGATCCAACATGAGACCGCTCGTTTGACCCATCTCGTCAATGACCTGATCGACTTGAATCGCATCCAGGGCGAGGATCCACTCCGGGATGCCGACCTCGTCGCGGTCGATGAAGTGGTTCGGGAGGCGATTGTCTCGATCCGACTTGGGGCCCAGGCCAAGGGGATAGTGGTCATGGTCGGAGGGACACAGGGATTGGCGGTATTGGGGATCGGGGCCCAGATTGTGACTGCCGTGCGGAATCTACTGGTCAACGCGGTCGCCTATTCGCCACCGCAGACACGCGTGGCCGTGGCGACCCGACTCAGGGGCGACTACGTCGAGATCTCGGTTACCGACCAGGGGATCGGGATTCCGGAAGTCGAGCAGGACCGGATTTTCGAGCGGTTTTACCGGGTTGATCAGGCTCGTTCGCGAGCAACGGGGGGAACCGGCCTGGGCCTGGCGATCGTCAAACACGTCTGCCAGAACCACGGTGGCGCGGTGTCGGTTTGGTCCCAGGAGGGCGAGGGCAGCACCTTCACGTTGCGCCTTCCGGCGGCCCCGACCATTGACGGGGGTGCCGAGGCTCGCGATGATCGTGGTTCGACATCGGAAGTCGAGAACGGGTCCGGGTTGTTGTCCAAACACGCGGCCGACGGGGCCGGGACGTCACAGGGGCGGGAGTAGACGAACATGTCGAAGGTATTGGTGGTCGAAGACGAGCCCTCGTTTCGGGAAGCACTGCTATTCATGCTCCGCAATGAGGGGTTTGACGCTGAGGGGGTGGCCGACGGGAACGAGGCGTTGGTTCGCTTCGGACAGGACGGAGCCGACCTGGTGCTGCTGGATGTCATGCTCCCCGGCTTGGCGGGTACCGAAGTTTGCCGCAGGCTGCGGCAGATCTCTTCGGTTCCGATCATGATGCTCACGGCTAAGGACGGCGAGATAGACAAGGTGGTCGGCCTGGAGATCGGCGCCGATGACTACGTGACCAAGCCCTTTTCAGCGCGCGAGTTGGTTGCCCGGATGCGGGCCGTGCTCCGCCGTGGTTCCGGGGGCCCAGACACCTCGGCGGAGTCGGGCGTGTTGCGGGCCGGGTCCCTGCGGATGGACGTGGACCGACATGTGGTGACAATCGATGGTGACGAGGTGCATCTGCCCCTCAAGGAATTCGAGTTACTTGAGTTGCTGTTGCGCAATTGCGGTCGGGTCTTGACCCGCGTCCAACTCATTGATCGGATCTGGGGTTCCGACTACGTGGGCGACACCAAAACCCTCGACGTCCATGTGAAGCGCATCAGGTCGAAGATCGAACTGGATCCGGCCAACCCGCGACATCTGGTGACGGTTCGCGGCCTGGGCTACAAGTTGCAGGTCGACCCCGAGTGATCCGATCTTGATCGGCGCCGTGATCGAGATCACTGTCGCGTGTTACCCTGGGTCTCAACGAAAGGGGCTGCTCACCACATGTCGTTCTCAATCGGAGATACCGTCGTATATCCACATCATGGCGCCGCGCTTATCGAGTCGATTGAGCAACGCACGGTCAAGGGCGAGGAGCTGGAGTACCTGGTTCTTCGGGTCGCCCAGGGTGAGTTGACTGTTCGAGTTCCCGCTGATCGGGTTGATCTGGTTGGCGTTCGCGATGTGGTTGACAAGGAGGGCCTCGAACGAGTCTTCGAGGTGCTGCGGCAGCCCTATGTGGAGGAGCCGACCAACTGGTCGAGGCGGTACAAGGCCAACCTGGAGAAGCTCGCTTCGGGCGATGTGATCAAGGTTTCTGAAGTTGTTCGTGACCTTTGGCGCCGGGACAAGGATCGAGGCCTGTCAGCCGGGGAGAAGCGGATGTTGGCCAAGGCCCGCCAGATTCTGGTGTCTGAACTCGCCCTCGCTGAGAAGATCGTCGAGGAGCAGGCGGAAGCCCTGCTCGATGAGGTTCTCGCTTCCTGAAATTGCCGATCCAAGTCACCTCTCAGGAGTGATCAAATGGGTCAGGGCGTGGTCGGTTGCCTGCTCTTGGCGGCAGGCAGTGGTAACCGTTTGGGAGCCGGAACACCCAAAGCTCTGGCCAATGTCGGGGGAGACTCGCTGCTTGCTCATGCTCTGCGATCGGTGCTGTCCGCACCATCGATCAGGGCTGTCGTCGTGACTGCCCCGGTCGGCTACCAGCATCTGGTCACCCAGACCGTCGACCGGATCGTTGGCTCGAAATCGGGAATGGTGAACGCCGGCCGACCGTCGCCGGCGGAACTCTCGATTCGGGTGATCACCGGAGGTGTCGGCCGCGGCGACTCGGTCGCCCTGGCCGAACAGGCACTCAGCGAGGAATGCGAATTCGTTCTGGTTCACGACTCCGCGCGGGCGCTGACCCCCCCAGAGTTGTTCGAGGACGTGGTGGCGGAGTTGGTCAAAGGGGCCGAAGCCGTGGTACCGGCTATACCCATGGCCGACACGGTCAAGTCAGTCCGTCCGCCGGTGGTTGATAGCGGTTACCCGGTGGAGATAGTGGACCGGACGCTCGATCGAGCCCGTCTTCGGGCGACGCAGACCCCCCAGGGTTTTCGGCGGGATCTACTGGTCCGGGTCCTCGCGGATCACGAGGCGCGGGCAGCGGCGACCGACGACGCCAGCCTGGTCGAGGCGGCCGGCGGGAGTGTGCGGGTCATACCGGGACACCCCGAGGCATTCAAGATCACCTATCCGCTGGACGTGCTGTTGGCCAACGCCGTTATCGATCGGCGTCAGAAAGGGGAGCCGCGATGCGACGACGATGGCCATGGTGCCACCGATGAGTGAGCAGTCGATTTCGGTTCCCGGTCCAGCGGTCCGGATCCCGGTTGTCGGCATCGGGATGGATGCCCATCGACTGGATTCGAACGTTCCGCTGTGGCTCGCGGGCCTGTCGTGGCCGGGCGAACCTGGGCTGGTCGGGCACAGCGACGGAGACGTGGCCGCCCACGCGGCGTGTGACGCACTGCTGAATGCTGCCGGGCTGGGCGACTTGGGGGCCATCTTCGGCACGGATCGGCCCGAATGGCGGGGGGCCGCCGGCGTCGACCTGCTCAGCGAGACGGCGCGACTGGTTCGGGAAGCCGGGTTCGGTATCGGCAACGTCGCCGTTCAGGTGATCGGCAACAGGCCGAAACTGGCCGGGCGTCGAGCGGAGGCCGAGGAAGTCTTGTCGACGGCAATTGCGGCGCCGGTTCGAATCTCGGCCACCAGCACCGACGGCTTGGGATTCACCGGCCGGGGCGAAGGATTGGCGGCGATCGCCGCGGCGTTGATCCTCGCTGACGCATAGGCTGGTGGATTGTGAACCTGCGGCTTTACGACACGGCGACGCGTTCAATCCGCGAATTCGTGCCGATGAGACCCGGACGGGTCGGTATGTACCAGTGCGGGGCGACCGTGCAGTCCAGCCCCCATATCGGGCATCTGCGATCCGGGCTGGCGTTCGATCTGTTGAGGCGGTGGCTGTTGGCTTCGGGGTATGACGTGACCCTGGTCCGAAACGTGACCGACATCGACGACAAGATCCTCCAACGAGCGGAACTCGAAGGTCAACCCTGGTGGGAGCTGGCCAGCCGCTACGAGCGGGAGTTCCAGTGGGCCTACGACCGACTCGGTTGCATTCGGCCCACCATTGAGCCGAGGGCCACCGGTCACATCACCCAGATGATCGAACTCATTGAGCGGTTGATCGCGGCCGGGGTCGCCTATCCGGCTGATGGCGATGTCTATTTCGCGGTCGGTAAGTACCCGGACTACGGCAGTTTGTCCCGTCAGCGGTCTGAAGAACTCCTGGCGGCCGACGATGCGGTGGGACCGGGCAAGCGTGACGCACGCGATTTCGCTCTATGGAAGGGCGCGCGCGAGGGTGAGCCCAGTTGGCCGGCTCCGTTCGGCCGGGGTCGGCCGGGTTGGCACATTGAGTGCTCGGCGATGGCCTGCACCTACCTGGGGTCCGAGTTCGACATTCATGGCGGCGGCTATGACCTGGTTTTTCCTCACCACGAGAACGAGATCGCGCAGGCGCGGGCAGCCGGTGACCCGTTCGCTCGGCTTTGGTTTCACAACGCCTGGGTGACTACAGCCGGCGAAAAGATGAGCAAGTCCCTGGGCAACTCGTTGTTGATCAGCGCCATTCTGGGCCGGGTACGGCCCGTGGAGTTGCGTTGGTATTTGCTCAGCGCCCATTACCGAAGCAATCTGGAGTATTCGGTGGAGGCTTTGGACGAGGCCGCCACCGGTTATCGGCGGGTGGAACACTTCGTTCAGCGGGCCACCGCCGCTGTCGGGGCTTTGCCGCCGCCTTCCGGCAGGGCGCTGGGCGCCGAGGTTCCGTCCGGGTTCCGGGAAGCGATGGACGACGATCTGGCTGTCCCCCAGTCTCTGGCGGTGCTGCATTCTGAGGTTCACGCCGGCAATCGGTTCATGGATGCCGGAGATTA
>JAUYKX010000311.1 GCA_030699055.1 Candidatus Nanopelagicales bacterium | reverse complement strand
ACGTCGCGCATGGCGGCGAGCGCCAGAATCACCACGGTCAGTACCTTGCTGAACCAGGCGAGTTTCCGGGTCAGGGGAGTGGCCAGATTCTCAGCCGAGCCGACCAGGCGATGGACCTGCCCCATCTCGGTATCGGCGCCCGTGGCGACGACGACCCCCGTGCCGGTGCCCGTGGCGACCAGGGTTCCGGCATGGGCCATGTTCCGCCGGTCGGCCACCGGTAGATCCGGATCGATCACCACCTCGTCTTTTTCCACCGGAACCGATT
This sequence comes from Candidatus Nanopelagicales bacterium, assembly GCA_030699055.1. Classification (GTDB taxonomy): domain Bacteria; phylum Actinomycetota; class Actinomycetes; order S36-B12; family UBA10799; genus JAUYKX01. The sequence continues at coordinate 6,145 of JAUYKX010000311.1, read as the reverse complement.
CGCCGGTCAGGGTCGACTCGTCGACAGCCAGTTCGGTCGCTGCCAACAGCCGCAGATCCGCCGGCACCTTGTCGCCAGCCTGCAGAAGCACGATGTCGCCTGGGACGAGCTCGGCGGACTCGATGGCGGTCACCCGGCCGTCGCGGCGAACTCGGGCGCGGGTCCGGACCATCGCTCGCAGAGCGTCGAGCGCCGCCTCGGCCTTGGATTCCTGGAAATAGCCGATAACCGCATTGATGATCACGACGCCGAAAATGACGGCAGCATCGCTGTATTCCCGCAGGACCAGCGTGACGGCACCGGCGACCAACAGGACATAGATGAGCGGATGCCGAAGCTGGTTTAGTAGCCGGACCACCGGTTTCATCCGATGGGTTTCGGGCAGAAGGTTGGGCCCGTATCTGCCGAGCCGATCGGCAGCTTCGCCTGCGGACAGGCCCTGGTTTGCGTCGGTCGCCAGCAGCAGCAACACCTCGTGCTGAGTCAGGGCATGGTGACCCGACCCAGCGCTGTCTGATCTTCCTGCTGTCCTCCGGTCCATCTGCCGATCACCGCGTCCTCACCCGAATCCGATTCGGTTGCCCGGCTTCCATCCTCGCTCAATCGGGGATTGTGGGAGGCGCCGAGGAGGGCAACCCGCGAGTCGTCACGACACCCGGCTCAGGCGGCGAGTCAAACGCAGGGCGTGCTTTGCACGGTTCCGTCGGGGCATCTGACGTTGATCCAGGTCGCGGAAGGGAATTCCGCGCCCGTGAGATCGGAGTACGCCAGGTTTGAGCCGATGAGCGAGACGGAACCGAGCGAGGCGTTGGTGAAGTCCGAGCCGACGAACGCGGAGGTCTGCATGGATGCCGCGTGCATGAAGGCATTGGCGAAACTGGCGCCTTCGAAAATCGTGGAGTCGAGGTTGGCGGAGTACAGCATGGCTCCCGTGAGCTTCGTGCCCGACTGTCCGACGACCCCGTACAGGTTCGCATTCTCCAGGTTGACGTTGGTCATGTTCGCACCGGTGACCGATGCCCCCCACAGGTTCGCGTTGATCAGCAGGGTCGTGCGCTTGGCGGTCGCGTCGGAGAACGGAGGGGGCGGTGGTGGCTGGTTCGAGCCGGCCAGGTTGGCGTTGGTGAAGTCCGCTCCGTAGAAGCTGGCGTTGGTGAAGTCGCCGTTCGACATGCGTGCCCGTTTCAGGCTGCTTCCGTAGAAACGGGAGTTCTCGGCCTTGGCCCCCATCAACCGGGCCTTGGTCAGATTCGCGCCGGTCAGATTAGCGTTGCCCAGCCGGGCACCCCGCAGATTGGCACCAACCAGGCTCGCACCAGCCAGGTTCGCCCCCGTGAGATCGGCACCCCGCAGATTCGCCTGATTGAGATTTGCGTTGCGTAAATCGGCCCCTCGCATTTGCGCGCCCCGGAGATTCGCTCGGCGAAGACTTCCGTGGTAATCGATCTTCCAGTTGAGCTTCGCTTTGGCGCAGTGAGCCCGGGGTGCCAGGTGGCACGTTGGTGATGCGGCGGCAGCCGATCCGGTCGAAGCCAGCAGTCCGGCAGCAACGAAGGCGATGGCGGCAATTGCGCCCGTGGTTTTCCGCATTTCGGAAGCCAAGCATGGAGTTACCGCCGCAGTCGCACTCAGTGATCCAATTGAGTAACTGTCAGTGGCAATACCGCAGGTATATACTCGGAGTATGGCCAAAGTGATGATCTCAATTCCCGATGACCTGTTGGCGCAGCTCGATGCCGAGGCCAAGGCCCGTTGCACCAGCCGAAGCGCACTCATCGCCCAGGCAGCCCGCCGAGAGATCAGCTTGCCGAACTCTGCGCGGATCGACGAACTGCTTGACGCAGCCCGGGCGGCACTGGCCGACACCGGTTCTTGGTCCGCTGCCGACCTGGTGAGGGAACAGAGGGCATCGCACTGATGCGTGAACTGTTGCTCGACACCTCGGTACTGATCAAGTGGTTCCATCATGCTGGCGAGGACGAAGTCGAACAAGCCGAGTGGCACCTGCAGGCACACCGGCACGGGCTGATCATTGCGCACATTCTTGACCTTGGAATCTACGAACTCGGCAATGTCCTGGTGAGGGCACTGCGCCGAGATGCCGAGGAGGCCAGCGCGGTGCTCGACGCCGCCCTGGCCTTGTGTGGCCCCCCGTTGACGTTGCCCGATTCATGCTTCGGCGAAGTTGCCGAAATCGCGTGTGCCGACGGGCTGACCTATTACGACGCCGCTTTCGTGGTTGCCGCCCGCCGACACAAATGCACGCTGGTCAGCGCCGACCGCAGACTGTTGTCCACCGGCCACGCGATCACTTTGTCGCAGTCAATCGAGCGGATGCGGGCGAGGCCGTAGTCGCACCCGATCACTATAAGTATTCGGGTAACAGGGCTATCCATCTGAGCCGACTAGCCTGGTGGGGTGTTGACGGATCGCCCGCAGGGCGGGGTGGACTATCCGCGTTCACTGGGTGAGTTCCAGGCGTGGTTCACGTCGGATGCGGACTGCCTGGACTACCTGGAGTGGCTGCGCTGGCCTGACGGGTTCGTCTGTCCGCGGTGCGGGAATCCGGGTGGCTGGCCGGTCGCGGACGGCAGCTTCAAGTGCGCGCTTTGCAAGGTGTGGACCGCTGTGACGGCGGGCACGTTGTTCGACCGGCGGCGTACGCCGTTGACGGTGTGGTTCGAGGTGTGCTGGCAGTTCGCCACGGCCAAGGACGGCGTGTCCGCGCTGGCGGTGAAACGGACGCTGCAGATCGGCTCCTATCAGACCGCGTGGGTTCGGCCGCTGCCGGATGCAGACCCTGACCGATGCGTCCGCGACGAGCCTGCACGCCTTCATCGCCGACAACGTCGAACCGGGCGCCCAGGTGATCACCGACGGCTGGAATGGCTACCGCGGCATCGACACGCTCGGCTACACCCAGGAGCCACGCAGTCAGCGCGCCGCCAAGGCCCTGGGCGAGGACCCGGGCAAGCTGTTGCCCGGCGTGCACCGGGTCGCCGTCACACACGAACCGGTGCGCTACCGCGACCTGGTCGCCGACCCGAAACCCAAGCGTGTCACGCCACCGCCGCCGACCCGGCGAGGCCACCCGCCGAGCCTGGACCGCCCGCTCGCCGACCGCCCTTGGCGTGAGATTCCACGCACGGTAGTCCGGTCAGATGAATAGCCCTATGATCGCTAAACGTTGGTCCGTTAGGACTCGTCAGGCGTAAGCAACTGATCGACTATGCGGAAGAACTCCGGCGGAGAGAGTTCCAGGCCGTCGCAGACATCGAAGATCCGGTCGACCGCAATCGGGCTCCTCGGATTTCAGCGGGGTTTGATCTTGGCGAGCAGGTCCCAGCGGGGAGTGATTGTGGCCCGGCATCGCCGAGTCAGACCAAGGCCGTGTGTTTGAGATGTTCACCAAACTGCAAGCTGGTCCCGGCAGCGGCATGGGTTTGGCGATCGTCCATCGCATCGTTGACCGCAATGGCGGTTCTGTTCGAGTGATCAGCGACGGCGAGGCCGGGTCGACATTCGTATGCACACTGCCCGCTGCCATCGCCGGGCAACACCGGCCGTGATTTCCGCCTGGAACGCAATTAGCGCCTCGCAAATCCGATGTGCCCCGATGCCGCGCCAGAGCTGTCCGGGCGATATGAGTTGGAAATCGGGGGCGCTGGAACTTTGTGCTATCCGTTGAGCACCTGCTCCATTTCCGAGACGCTCTGCCAGCACAGCTCATAGGCACGGGAGAGGTTGCCGCTGTTGGCAGCCTCGGCGGCTTCCTGGGCCAGTTGGGCCCAGCGCTGGGCATCAGCCGGTGTGATATTTCCCCCTACCGTGAGGTCGCGTACCAGTTCCCCGTACCTACGCGCGCAGGACTGGTAGTTGGCTGGTGACGCCGACCCCGAGGCGGTAACAACGGGCGAAGGGGTGGTCGAGGCGGAGGGGGATCCGGCGGTTTGCCCCGGGGTCTGCACCGCTACATCAATGTCTTCGCCGGTGTCGGTGTCCACGATCACCAGGGTGTCCCGCGGAGGTCCGGGAACCACGACAACGACTGTCGTAGGATCCCAGCCGGGCCATGGGGGACCGGTGTAGGTGACGGTGGTGGTGATCGCGACAGGTGGTAGCAGCGGGTTCCCGCAAACACACCTCACCCGTGGCATCCCAGTCTGATCGACCAGCACGGCGGTGCCAGCCTGCAGCACGTACTGGTAGGCCACGGCGGAACCGTTTTCGAGATTGTGATTGGTAATGCGGGTGTCCGAGCGCAGAACCACTGCGGCGGAGCCGTCGATGAAGGCCGGTATGCCGCTGGCGGAGATGCCTGCCACTCCGGCGAATGCCTGGGCCTTCGTGCTATCTGAGGTCAGTTCGGAAACCAGCTTCGCCTTGTCACAGGCGGACACTTCCTTCTGCCCCGCGTAAGTCCGTGGAGTAGTACCCGGCACGGACTCGGTGCCTGAGGCATTTGGACTCGGGGTGGCCGAACTCTTCTCGGTCAAGCTGATGTCGGGATTGTTCGCTGGCGGCGTGAATGGGTTGTTCCCGGCGTCAACAGCAGGTGCCAGAAAGACTTCACCCCCGCTGCTTTCCGCGCCCCCGGAACTGCAGGCGGCGGCACCGGCCAGCGCCAGGGAGGCGATTCCCAGGCCGGTAATTCTGAACGCGCGGCTTCCCGAACTGCTGAACATGTATCAACGACACCGCACTTGGCTAGATGGCCGCCAGCCTGATAGGCCGAATGAATGCGCGGGTTCACCCACTCGGGCGCGTACTCGCCTGGATAGGGCCGTCAGACGGGCAGCGCCCCAGCGCAAGCCGGGGCTGCAGCATGAGTCGTGCAACTACTGACAACTCAACTGCAACGGTGTACATCGGGATCGGTCGGTGACATGATCGTGATTGAAAGCGGTGCGGAGAGTCGCTCGGCCGCCATGGGTGGTAACCGGTGAACGGAGGTCCACGATGATGTACGGATACGGCAACGGGTGGTGGATGGCACTCATGCCTTTCGCCTGGATTGTCCTGATCGGGTTGATCGTGTGGGCGGCGATCATGCTCTCGAAGCGACCGGGGGAGGGGTCCGCAGGGGCGGCGCAACCGCGCGAGACCCCTCGGGAGATGCTCGACCGCCGCCTCGCATCCGGCGAGATCGACCTCGAGACCTACACGAGGTCATGTGAGGCGATTGCCAGGCAGGGTCGGCCAGGGCCATGACTGGAGGCATCCGGAGGGGGCCAGCGCTGGCGGTGCTCATCGTGGCATCGGTAGTCCTGGTCGGGACCATGGTCATTGCAGGGGTGGGGTTCGGGTCGGGTGGAGTGCCCTGGGGACCGGGCGCTCCGATGATGGGTGGGTTCGCGGCTACCGGCCAGGGACCCGTTTCCACCATCGGCGAAGCGGAGGTTGCGGCCCGGCGGGTGGCCGACCAGTGGGGGCTTCGGGTAGGTGAAGTCATGCAGTTCGACAACGGCTACTACGTTCAACTCGACAAGCCTGACGGAAGTGCCGCCACGGAGCTGCTGATCGACCCGATCACGGGCACCGCTCAGATCGAGTGGGGTCCGGCGATGATGTGGAATTCAGAGTCAGGCATGCGTGGCGGAAGCAGTGGCCCGGCGGTCGTTTCACCCGACCGGGCGATTGAGCTGGCGAATGACTGGCTGAGCACCAACCGACCTGGCGACACCGCCGACGACGTGGTCTCCTTCCCCGGGTACTACACGATGCACACCGTCAGGGATGGCAAGATCGACGGGATGCTGTCGGTCAATGCGACGACGGGTGCTGTGTGGTACCACACATGGCATGGCCGCTTCCTTGGCGAAGAGGAGTAGCGCAACCCACCGGAAAATGGGAAGCGGTAGTGGTTGCCGCGCGCCAGCGCAACTCCATGCTGGTCAGTCCGCTTCACCGACGCGGAAAAAGCTGATCGTCGTGGAAGGTGTCGGCTGACCGAATCCGGTATTTGTCAGGTACAGCCGCTTCCCGTCGGGCGTGAATGCCGCTTGGGTGGGTGACTTTTCCGGCGTTCCGATGGAGCCCTGCTCGGTCGTCTCACCCGACTCGAGGTTGATGACGGCCAGCCCGCTGTTGGAATTCGCGACGGCGAGTCGGTCCTGCCAGTTCTCCTTCGGGAAAGCCAAACCAG
>JAUYKX010000293.1 GCA_030699055.1 Candidatus Nanopelagicales bacterium | reverse complement strand
AGGATGCCCGCCGTCAATAGCTGGGACGGCGACAGGTCAGCTCCCGATCGCAGCAAAGCCACCGCCCGCCGAACCGATTCGGCATTGACCGGATGCCCCGAACGCAACACCATGATCAGTTCCTCAACCAGCTCTTCACCTAGCCGGACTTCCTTCACCGGACCGCTGATGGTTATCGCGTCGCCGCGGACGTGAATGTCCAATGCGGCGAACTGGGCTTCCATCTCCCGCAACACCTCGTCGTCGACCCCCAGCACCGAAACCATCGGTATCGCTTGGGGTACGGCAACGGTCGCCACGGCGCGCACAGCATCTTCGTCACCTGAATGCTCTTCAGTCATCGATCAACACCCGATCCTTGCCCGTCAACCGGACTCCTGACGCATCGTCGACAACTGGACCGCCTTCATCCCGGCGGCCAGGTTAGCTGCCGGCCACCCAGCACGTGAGTGTGAACATGCCCAACGCTCTGGCCGCCGTCGTGTCCCGTGTTGAACACGATCCGATAACCGTTGGTTGCCCCTTCGGCGACCGCAGCCGCGGATCCCTCGGTGATGAGATCCGACACGAGATCGGGGGCCACAGCGGCCAACTCGGCGACCGACCCGAAGTGGGCCTTCGGGATGGCCAGCAGATGCACGGGCGCCTGCGGGTTGACGTCGCGGAACACCGCCACCCGATCCGTCTCGGCCACAATCGCCGCCGGAATGGCGCCGGAGCCGATGGCACAGAAGAGGCAGTCAGTCACGGTCGCCAGTCTGCCACCGACCGCTCATCATGGACACCGCCACCACCCCGGCCAGCGCAGCGGTCCCCGAACGCATCACGCCGGGACCGAGGGCCAAGGGGTGCGCACCCGCAGTCCGCAGCGCTCGAACCTCCGACGGCGAGAATCCGCCCTCGGGGCCGACCAGAACCAACACTTCGGCTATCGGCTCGATCCGATCGACCAGCCGGTCTCGCCACCAGGCGTCACCGGCCGCCGGACCGTCCTCCGCGAGCACAACCAACAGGCGGGAAGCGCGATCCTCCGTCAGGTCGGTCAGGGTTGCGGGCAACCGAACCTCGGGCAGCCACGCCCTTCTCGACTGCTTCGCAGCCTCGGCCGCCCGCCGCCGCAACCGGCCGATCTCGCCCGATTCCCGTCCCGGCTGCCAGCGGGCGACACTGCGATCGGCGATCACGGGAGTTATTCCCTCTACGCCGGCCTCGGTCAGCTGTTCGATGGCGCGGGCCATTCGGTCACCCTTGAGCACACTGAGCCCGACCTCGATCCACGGAACCACCCGCGGATCGAACCGGATTTGATCAATCTCCACCCGCATCCGGTTGGGTGGCCGACACTCGACAACCCGGCCTTCGGCCAGTGATCCCCGACCATCGGTCAAGGACACGGTTTCGCCAAGCCGAACCCGGCGGACGGAGACGGCGTGGCGCCCCTCGTCACCTTCGACGTCAAGGCGACCGCCGACGGAAGTGGCCGCCAATTCGGGAACCAGGAAGCAGGCCTGGCTCGGGCCCCCTTCAGCGCCCGGCGAACGCATCTCGGATACGCGAAAACAAGCCGGGACCGCCCGCGGTCACCTGGGCGCTGGGATTCTCCTCGCCGCGAAGTTCGGCCAACCGACTCAGCAACTCCCGCTGCTCCTCGTCCAGCTTCGTCGGGGTGGTGACCACGATGTGCGCGTGCAAATCGCCCCGGCCGGTCCCCCGCAGATGAGCCACGCCCCGGGCCCGGAGGGTGCGAACGGCGCCCGATTGGGTCCCCGGTCGCACCTCGATTTGCTCGATCCCGTCCAGGGTTTCCAGTTCGACGGTGGCCCCCAGGGCCGCAGCCGTCATCGGGACGGACAGGGTGCAGTGCAGGTCGTCGCCGTGCCGCTCAAACACCGGATCGGCCTTCTCCACGATCTCGACATAGAGATCCCCCGGCGGACCTCCGCCCGGTCCGGCCTCACCTTCTCCGGCCAGTTGGATCCGCGTTCCGGTGTCGACCCCGGCCGGAACCTTGACGGTCAACGTCCGTCGCGTGCTCACCCGTCCCTCGCCGGCACAGTCCGGGCACGGCGCTGTGATCACATCTCCGAATCCGGCGCATTGGGGGCACGGTCGGGAGGTCATCACCTGCCCGAGGAATGATCGCTGCACACTCTGGATCTCGCCCCGACCTCGACAGGTATGGCACGTCACCCGCTCCGACCCCGGTTCCGAGCCGGTTCCCGCGCACAGGGCACACAGCACCTCGGTGTCAACGGTGATCTCGCGGACCGTGCCGAAAGCCGCTTCCCGCAGGTCGATCTCAAGACGCAACAGCGCATCGTCACCCCTGCGCTGACGCGGCCGCGGACCGCGTCTACCGGCTCCGCCACCGCCACCCCCGAAAAAGGCGTCCATGATGTCGCCGAAACCGAAACCCGCGCCGGGCTGGAAACCGGCCTGCCGACCGGACAACGGGTCCGCGCCGAGATCGTAAAGCTGGCGCTTGCCGGGGTCGGACAGCACCTCGTAGGCCGCCGTCACCGTTTTGAACCGCTCCTGGGTATGCGGATCCGGATTCACGTCCGGATGCAACTCCCGAGCAAGGCGACGGTAGGCGCGCTTGATTTCCTCCCCCGTTGCGTCTCGGGAAACGCCGAGGACCTGGTAGTAATCCGTAGTCAAGGTCTTCCAGCTCTCCTAGGTTCAGGTACGGGCCGTAGGCCCCTGGCCGGTTGCGCGCCAGGCTTCACGGGTTGATGAGTCTGCCCAGGTATCGGGAGACCGCCCGGACCACCCCCATGTTTCCGGGGTAGTCCATTCGGGTCGGCCCGACCACACCCAGCCGACCCACCGAGGCCCCCATCGTCCCATAGCCCGCCGAGATGACCGAAGTACTGGTCAGACCCTCGACATCGTGCTCATGCCCGATCGTGACGGTAACCGCCTCCGGTCCGCTGGCCTGCTCGCCCAACAGCCGCAACAACACCAACTGCTCCTCCAACGCCTCCAGCACCGGCTCCAGCCGCGCGGAGAAGTCCCGAGTCCGCGCCAGGTTGGCCGCCCCGCCCGCCACCACCCGTTCCTCGTGGCGTTCCACGACCATCTCGAGCAGGGCGGCCAATACCACCGCCACCGCCGCGCCCGCGCCCGTCCCGTCAGCCTCGAACTCCGCCGCCAGCCCGGACACCAACCCGGGGACATCTGTGAATCTTTCCCCGGATGTCAGCGCTCCGAGTCGAGCCTGGAATCGGGACAGCAGAAACTCATCCAACTCGGCAGGAACGTTCACGGAGCGCTGTTCCACCCGGCCGGTGTCAGCGATGACCACCAGCAGGACTCGATCGGAACCCACCCCGATGACCTCGACATGTCGCACGAGGGACTGACTGAGCGACGGGTACTGAACCACGGCGACTTGCCTGGTCAGTTGCGCGAGCAGACGGACGGATCGCAGCATCACGTCGTCCAGATCCATGGCGCCGTCGAGGAATGCGTGAATGGCCCGCCTCTGGGCCGGACTAAGTGGCCGCACTTGCGAGAGTTGATCCACGAACAGCCGGTATCCCTTGTCCGTCGGGATGCGACCGGCGGAGGTATGCGGTTGAACGATGAAACCCTCGTCCTCCAACGCGGACATGTCGTTGCGAATCGTGGCCGGGCTCACCGCCAGCCGGTGCCGCTCAACCAGGGCCCGGGAGCCGACCGGCTCGGAGGTGCGGACGTAGTCCTCGACGATTGCCCGCAACACGTCCAGCTTCCGGTCATCGGCCATCCCGCCAGTTTACGTCTCCCGGCCTGATGTGCCGGCGGACACAGACCACGGGTCGGTCGACCTTCCGGGCCTTGTCCGGTGAACACGGACCGTGATCAACCCGACTTGAGACGTCGGCGCGCCCTACCATGGGCAGGCATGGCCCACAACGTCTCCAAACGGAAGTCCCTGCCCGCCTGGGCGCTGGTTTTGGTGTTGGGCGTACCGGCCTGGGGCGTGCTGGTCGCCGCGGAATGGCTGACCCGGGTCACCACTCTGATCCCTTCCGTGATCTTCGTCGGTAGTTTCCTGATACCCGTCGCCTTTCTGGCCTGGGTGTTCCAACGTCAGGACCAAACCTCGCGCGAGCGCGAGAAACTACCGACCGCCTTGTCTCAGGCCCGGATTGTCCGAGCTTTCGCCGTCGCCGGATTGTTCGGCGTGGCGATCGCCGCCGTTTTCGAAACCCTGGTGATCTCCGGCCCGCCCGCCCTCTACTACCCAGCGGTAGCCGTGATCGAGGACTTGATCAAACTCGTCATCCTGTTGCTGGTGGCTTTGGGGCTCGACTACTACCTGCGGCGAGACGGGATGGTCCTGGGTGCCGCCGTGGGCCTGGGCTTCGCGGCTTTCGAGTCGGCCGGGTATGCATTCAACACGATCGTCCAACACCAAGAGGTCGATCTTGGTGTCCTGCTGGAGACCGAAATCGTACGCGGGTTGCTCTCGCCCTTCGGCCACGGGCTATGGACGGCTCTGGTCGGCGGCGCATTCTTCGCCGCAGCCGCAAGCGCACCCTCCGGGCGCCTGCGAGTCACGCCCGGGGTCGTCGCCTGGGTGTTGGTGGCCATCGCCCTGCACACCATGTGGGACTTGGCGGCGCCCGCCGCGGCAGCGGCGACCCAATGGCTGACGGGATCCCCGGTCTCCTGGCCCGATGTCTGGTCGGGACGAATCCCGAACGCAACCGCCACGCAAGCCCATCTGGATGGCTTCCTCGACTGGGTGTTTCTGTCAATCTGCGGGGTTATCGGCCTAGTGATCGTAGTTCGCCAATGGCATCGCGGACGCAATGACCGTCCTGTCACCGTCGCCCGGACAACCCACTGAGTCGCGGTCGTTTTCGGTTCCGAGATCGCTAGCATCGGGGCGAGCATTGCGCTCACCTCCACGAACGAAGGGAATGCGACATGTCCGAGAACCTGCCACCACCTCCTCCCCCCGGCGCGACTCCGCCGCCATCGGCCCTGACCCCCGGGATGGCCCCGGACGGGCGCCACTACGCGAGTTGGGGCGCGCGAGTCCTGGCTTATGTAATCGACTACATCGGCCCTTGGGTGCTCGCGCTGATCGGGGCGATGCTCGGCTGGCCGCGGACGGAGATCGTGCATCGCGACCTCGGCGGCTACAGCTACACGGTGACCGAGACGACCGGGTTCGGTGTCATCTACTTCGTGTGCATCTTGATTGGGCTGGTCTTCGCCTTCTGGAACAAGGGCTTCCGGGAGGGAACCACGGGCAAGTCCATCGGCAAGCAGATCACCGGCTACACCACCCTCAACGAGCAGACCAACCAGCCGCTCGGTTTCGGGATGGGAGTGGCCCGCTGGCTGCTGCTCTGGATCGACTTCGCGATCTGCTACATCGGCGTCCTGTGGCCCCTCTGGGATCCCAAGCGGCAGTGTCTGCTGTCCGACCGGATCACCGGCGCTGTGGTCTACAAGGACTGAGCCTCCGGCAGGAATCAAGCCGGAGTTGCGCGCCGGAGTTGCGCGCCGGAGTTGCAAGCCGGAAATACGAGATGGCCGGTACACCCTGAGTCACAGGGCGTACCGGCCATCCGGCGTTTTCAGACCGAGGTGCCTGGGTCAGGCGGCGACCTCTTCGCCGTTCAACTTCCGGTAGGCGAATGCCTGGGCAATGATCGAAACCGGGATCGCGACCAACAGACCGACGCCACAAATCAGGGCGCCGACGATGTAGGCGGCGAGCACGGCGAGGAACAGGCCGAACAGCGTGCCGAGGTTCTTGTTGACGAACGAGACGCTTGCTTTGATCGCTTCGACCGCACCCATCCCCTTGTCCAGGATGAAGAAGATGAAGAAGTGGCCGAAGAACATGACCACCAGGCCAGGAATGATGCAGAGCATGTAGCCGATCGCAGTCGCGATGCTCATGATCACACCGCCGACGAGGATCTGGCCGAGCTTGTCGCTGGACGTCATCAGTTTGAAGTCAACAGCCTCACCGCGGGTGATCGCCAAGGCAGCCCGAGTGAAGGCCGAGGCCATGAC
>JAUYKX010000290.1 GCA_030699055.1 Candidatus Nanopelagicales bacterium | reverse complement strand
TCCATCCAGGTAGATACAAAAGTGGCCAGATTCAGGCGCGCATTGCCGTCCAGCATGGACAGGTTGTGAACAATCTCGTAGGCCAGATCCGCATCATGCTCACCCGGCGGGATCTCATAGGCCGTGGTCGCATCGCCGGATTGATCACCTCGAAACATCGGGGGGACGACGATGGCGCCCTGTGCCGAAAGTGGGGAGTCAAGGTGGTGAAGGCTCATGGGTTACCTCGCCGGGTCGCGGTTGATCCGTTACTGCCTCGAACCTAGTCGGCAACGCCGGCGGATGGCGACCGCAGCCAACCCCACAGGGCATGCGGCCCTATGAAGGATGGTCGATCTGCGGATGATCTTCTTACCGCGTTGGACGGCGGCACCGCGAAGCCGGTTGGAGGACACAAACGAGTTATCTCTGGACCGACCCTTCCGCCAAGTGCCATGATCTGCGACATGTCGGCTCTCGACCTGTCGCGGTGGCAGTTCGCCATCACCACCCTGTACCACTTCCTGTTCGTCCCGATCACGATCGGCACCGGCTTCCTGGTCGCGATCATGCAGACCGCCTGGGTTCGAACCGGAAACGAGAAATGGCTGCGGGCGACCAAGTTCTTCGGCAAGATCTTCTTGATCAATTTCGCCATGGGCGTGGTCACCGGGATCGTGCAGGAGTTTCAGTTCGGTATGAACTGGAGCGATTTCAGCCGCTTTGTCGGCGACATCTTCGGCGCCCCTCTGGCCATCGAGGGACTGTTGGCCTTCTTTCTCGAATCGACGTTTCTCGGACTATGGATCTTCGGTTGGGATCGCCTGCCCAAGCGGGTGCATCTGCTGACGATCTGGCTGGCGGCGATCGGAACGCTGCTGTCGGCCTACTTCATCCTGGCGGCGAACTCGTTCATGCAGCATCCGGTCGGCTACTACTACAACGAGACCCTGGGCCGAGTTCAACTCAACGACTTCGGGGCCCTGCTGTTCCAGGAGACCACGTTGGTCACCGTGTTCCACACGATCAGTGCCTGCTTTATCACCTCGGGGGCGCTGGTGGCCGGTATCTCGGCCTGGCTGCTGGTCCGGGGGAAGGCCGCCGACGTCGCCCGTTCGACCCTGAAGCTCGGCTCGGTCACCGTCCTGTTGGCGGCGGTCGCCCTGGGGATCAGCGGCGATCTGCAGGCCCGGTTAATGGTCCAGGAGCAACCGATGAAGATGGCCGCAGCCGAAGCGCTGTGCGAAACCTCGGCCCCGGCGTCCTTCACGGTATTCACGACGAACCCGTCATGCGAGGGCGGCGACAGCGGCTGGTCGCTGGAGGTTCCTCACGTGCTTTCGCTCTTGGCCACCCACACCTGGAATGGCGAAGTGCAGGGGATGAACAACCTCCAGACCGATTACCAGCAGGAGTACGGCGCGGGTGATTACCGGCCGAGCACCCCGATCGCGTTTTGGTCGTTCCGGCTGATGATCGGTGTCGGGATGCTGGCGGCCCTCTTCGCCCTGGCTGCCCTTTGGCTCACCCGCCGGGGTCGAAGTCCCACATCGAAGTGGTTCGCCCGGGTGGCCCTGGCCGCGCCCTTCCTTCCGCTGCTGGCCAACCTGTTCGGCTGGATCCTGACCGAGAACGGGCGGCAACCGTGGGTGGTCTTCGGCCTGCTCAAGACGGAACAAGGGGTGTCACCGACCTCAACCGTCGGAATGGTTGCCACATCACTGATCGTGCTTACGGTGCTCTACGGAATCCTGGCCGTCGTTGAGATCGGTTTGATTCGTCGCGCCGTCATTCTGGGTCCACCGGACCACGTGGCCGACCCCTTCGAGTCCGAACCGGACGACAGCGGCAATCGAGCCCTGTCGATCACCTACTGAGGGGATGGCGATGGAACTCAACGTGATCTGGTTCGTGATCATCGCCGTACTCTGGTCCGGGTACTTCATGCTGGAGGGGTTCGACTTCGGGGTGGGCATGTTGCTGTGCCGAATCGGCCGTACCGAAGCCGAACGTCGCGCGATCCTGACCACGCTGGGCCCGCTCTGGGACGGCAACGAGGTCTGGTTGATCGTCGCCGGCGGGGCGACTTTCGCCGCCTTCCCGCAGTGGTACGCGACGCTCTTCAGCGGCTTCTACCTGCCGTTGTTGCTGATTCTGGTGGCCCTGATCCTGCGCGGCATCTCCATGGAGTTCCGCAGTAAGCGCTCCAGCCTGCGATGGCGACGCAATTGGGATCTGGCGATCTTCATCGGCTCACTCCTGCCCTCCGTGCTGTGGGGGGTGGCGTTCGCCAACCTCGTTCGGGGCGTGCCGCTGGCGGTGGCCGAGTCGACCAGTGTCATCGCCTCAGGCGCGCCCCAGGACGGCGGTGTGGTCTACACGGGTGGATTGGTGGACTTGCTCAATCCGTACGCACTGCTCGGCGGGGCTACCACTCTGTTCCTTTTCCTGACCCACGGGGCTGTGTTCCTGACGCTGAAGACTGGGGGCGACGTTCGGAAGCGGGCGGGAGTGCAGGCCAACTGGGCGGGCGGGATCGCCGCAATCCTGGCGGTGGCGTTCCTACTCTGGACCCAACTTGCTTTCAGCGACAAGACCTGGACTTGGGCGGTGGCTGTGGCCGTGGTGGTTGCCTGGGTGGTCGGGATCGTCATGCACCGGGCTGGGCGCGAGGGTTGGTCATTCGCCTTCAGCGCCGTGACCCAGGTGGGGGTCGTCGCCTACCTATTCTGCGTCCTGTTTCCGTACGTCATGCCCACCGAAGGCCGGGGCTCGGCGTCGCTCGACATCTACAACGCGTCCAGTTCCGACTACACATTGAAGATCATGACGATCGTGGCCCTGGTGTTCACGCCCGTGGTGATCGCCTATCAAGCTTGGACCTACTGGGTGTTCCGTCGGCGCGTCAGCGCTTCCGACATCATCGACCCCGACGCCGGCTCTCTAGACTTGCCGGGCGATCGGGAGGTGAGTTCATCCGTCAATCGAAGCTGAGGCCCTTCGATCGGCGCCTGCTGCGGCAGGCGCGCTCGACCAGGTCCTACTTGGTGGCGATCGTGCTGACCGGCGTGGTCAACTGCGTATTGATCATTGCGCAGGCGTTTGCCCTGGTCGGCATTGTCGTTCCGGTTTTCACGGAGGGTGCCGACCTGGCCGCGGTCACTCCCGCTGTGATCACCTTGTCGGTGGTCGTGGTGGCGCGGGCCGTCGTTTCGTATCTGTCGGAGTACTGGTCGCTGCGGGCGGCCGCCAGAGCCAAGAGTGAGTTGCGCCAGGCGACGATGCGTCGCCTCATGGCTCTCAGCCCGGTGTGGATGACCAGACACAACACGGGCCGGCTGACCCAGCTACTGACGCGGGGCATCGACGGTCTCGACGCCTACTTCGCGCGCTACCTGCCCCAATTGGTGCTGACGATGATCCTGCCGCCGGTGATCGGGGTGGTCATCCTGACGCAGGATCTGACGGCTGCCCTGATCGTTCTGGTCACGGTGCCCCTGATCCCGGTGTTCATGGCTTTGATCGGGATCGGAACCAAACGCCGAGTTGATCGCCAGTGGCGCACGCTCGGGGTGCTCGCCGGCCACTTCCTCGACATCCTGGCCGGGATGGCGACGCTCAAGGCTTTCGGTCGGGCCCGAGCGCAGGCGGGCCAGGTGCGCCGGATCTCCGACGAATACCGCCGCACGACCATGGGCGTGCTCAAATTGTCCTTCCTGTCGTCGCTGGCGCTGGAGCTCATCGCGATGCTCTCGGTCGCCCTGGTGGCCGTATCGATCGGCCTGCGACTGGTGGACGGCAACATCACCCTGGCCGCCGGGCTGCTGGTACTGGTTCTGGTCCCCGAGGTCTACCTGCCGCTGCGTCAGGTGGGACTGCAGTATCACGCGGCTGCCGAGGGGCTGGGAGCCGCCGGTGAGTTGGTCGCCATCCTGGAGCAGGCCGATGCGGGCCCAGAGGTGCCAGCCGACGGCGACCCCGGGTTGCCGGAGATGCCCGACCTTTCGAGCTCGGTCATTCGATTCCGCAACATCGTGGTCGACTACGGCCGCCGGGGCCGCCCCGCACTGGACGGAATCAATTTCGAGGTCGAGCCCGGGCGAATCACGGCGTTGGTCGGCCCTTCCGGTAGTGGGAAGTCGACTGTCCTGGCGCTGCTCGCCCGATTCGTCGAGCCGACATCGGGTGATTTTCAGGTGGACGCCGACGGCCGTTCGATCGATATCTCGCGAATCGAACCGGCGCTTTGGCGAACGCGGATCTGTTGGATCGGCCAGCAGCCGCATCTGTTGCCCGGCAGCTTGGCCGAAAACGTGCGCCTGGCCGCGCCGACCGCGACCGACGAACAGGTCATCGATGCCCTGGCCGCAGTCGGTCTGGACTCGTGGATGGAACACCTGCCCGCAGGGTTGGACACCCGGATCGGCGACGGCGGCCGTTCTCTTTCAGCCGGACAGGCCCGGCGGATCGCGTTCGCCCGGATCCTTTGTGCCGACCCCCAGCTCGTCCTGCTCGACGAGCCGACGGCCGCCCTGGACGGTGACAGCGAAGACGAGTTGATCGAGCAGATCGTCCGGCTAGCCGAGGGTCGGACAGTCGTGATCGTGGCGCACCGAGAATCGCTGATGCGTATCGCCGATGTGCTGGTGGAGGTCCGCGACGGACAGGCCGGGGTATTGACGGCCGGCGCCGAGGTCGGGAGGCAAGGGCCATGAGCGGATCCGATGTGTCTCCCACCCGCCGACTCTGGCGGGTGGTGCGTCCCGGCTTCGGCCACGGACTGACGGCGGTACTGCTGGCGGCTTTGGCCATGACTTGCGCGATCGGCCTGATCGCGACCAGCGGCTGGCTGATCTCACGAGCCTGGGAAAGACCCCCGATTCTCGCTCTGACCGTGGCGGTGGTGGCCGTGAGGGCGTTCGGGATCGGACGTGGTGTTTTCCGCTATGCCGAACGCCTGGTGTCGCACGATGCCGCCTTCCGGGGGCTGTCGCGGCTGCGTGAGCTGATCGTCGGACGGATGGCTGTACTCATGCCGGCCGGTACGCCCGGCATCCAGCGGGGCGACAGTTTGCGGCGGGTAGTCGATGACGTTGACTCAGTCGCCGAGCTTGGTCTTCGGGCCCTCCTGCCCGGCTCGGTCGCGGTGTTGGTCGGCGGGGCCACCGTTGCCTTCGTCGCCTGGCTGGTTCCCCTGGCCGGGGTCGTCCTGGCCCTCACTTTGCTTGCCGCGGGGGTACTGACTCCCTGGCTCGGATCGCGGGTGGCGGCCCGAGCCACCGCAGCGGAGGTCCACCTTCGGGGGGAGTTGGCCGCCCGGGTGGCCGGCCAGCTCGAAGCGTGCGCCGAACTGGTCGCGGCCAATGCCGCTGACCGCGAATTGGACCGAGTCGCCGCGATCGACGAAGAACTCACGTCGGTCCAGATCCGCACCGCTCGGGCCGTCGGCTTGACCACGGCCATCGGCGTGCTGGCCCAGGGGCTGGCTCTCGTGTGCGCCGCCGTATTCGCGGTGCCGGCGGTGCGCTCCGGTGAGCTTCCCGGCACGGAACTCGCCGTCGTGATTCTCATTCCCCTGGTGGCCTTCGAGTTGGTGGCCAGCCTGCCTGCGGCGGCCTT
>JAUYKX010000287.1 GCA_030699055.1 Candidatus Nanopelagicales bacterium | reverse complement strand
CGATCTTCGAGGCCAACCGGGCGGCTGCTCCGGCCGGGGTTCCGGTGATCGGGGACGGCGGGCTGCAGTACTCGGGAGACATCGCGAAGGCGATCGTCGCCGGAGCGAACACGGTCATGTTGGGTTCGTTGTTGGCCGGCTGCGAAGAGGCTCCGGGTGAAGTGGTTTTCGTGAACGGGAAACAGTTCAAGCAGTACCGCGGGATGGGATCGCTGGGGGCGATGCGTTCGCGTGGAGGCGGGACGTCCTTCTCGCGGGATCGCTACTTCCAGGACGACGTGCTCAGCGACGACAAGCTGGTCCCCGAGGGTGTCGAAGGGCAGGTGCCCTATCGCGGGAGGCTCTCGGTGGTCGCTTACCAGTTGATTGGTGGACTTCGGGCGGCGATGGGGTATTCGGGCGCCGCCTCAGTGGACGAGCTTCGACGTGAAGGGAGATTCGTGCGCATCACCTCCGCCGGATTGAAGGAGAGTCACCCCCACGACGTCCACCTGGCTCAAGAAGCCCCGAACTACCACCGCCGATGATGGACGCCGAAATCGGGCTGGGCCGCCGCGCGCACCGGGCCTATTCGTTCGACGATGTCGCCGTGGCCCCCAGCCGGCGCACCCGTGATCCACAGGATGTGTCACTGCAGTGGCAGATCGACGCCTACCGGTTCGAACACCCGATCGTGGCCGCGCCGATGGACTCGGTGGTCAGTCCGGATACCGCCCAGGTGCTCGGGGATCTCGGTGGCTTGGCCGTGCTGAATCTCGAGGGGCTGTGGGCGCGCTATCCGGATCCGACCGAGCAGTTCGCCCAGATCGGCTCGCTCTCCCGGTCGGAATCCGTCGCCGGTCTGCAAAGGCTGTACGCGCAACCGATCGATCCTGACCTGGTGACAGAACGGATCCGCCAGTTGAGGGAGGCCGGGGTGGTGGTCGCGGTCTCGCTTTCGCCTTCGGCGACCCTCGGGTTATGGCGGGTCGTGGCCCGGGCCGGCGTCGACCTGTTCTTGATCAGAGGCACGACGGTCAGTGCGGAACACGTGTCGGCTGCCGGTGAACCGCTCAACTTGAAGAGCTTCATCTACGAGCTCGACACTCCGGTGATCGTGGGCGGATGCGCGACCTACCGGTCGGCGCTGCACCTGATGCGCTCGGGTGCGGCCGGGGTGCTGGTCGGATTCGGCGGAGGAGCCACCCACACGTCTCACCAGGTTCTGGGCGTGCGCGTGCCGATGGCCTCGGCCGTGGCCGACGTCGCGGCTGCCCGGCGGGACTACATGGACGAGTCGGGAGGGCGCTACGTCCACGTGATTGCCGACGGAGCCATGGGCACCAGCGGTGCCATCGTGAAGGCGATTGCCTGCGGGGCTGATGCGGTGATGGTCGCCGCCCCGTTGGCCCGGGCAGTGGATGCGCCCGGCGCGGGTCGACATTGGGGCATGGAAGCGACACACGCCGACCTGCCCCGGGGAACCCTGGTCGATCTAGGGGCCGTGGGGACTCTCGCGGAGATCGTCTCCGGTCCGTCCCGGGTGAGTGACGGAACCATGAACCTGACCGGCGCTCTGCGTCGGGCGATGGCGACGTGCGGCTATGTCGACTTGAAACAGTTCCAGCGGGTGGACCTCATCACCTCGGCGGCGGGAACCTGCTGACGCGACGGTGGCGCTGGGGCCCTACGGCGCTGTGGCCTCGTGGCCCGAAGCGGGTTGGTCGCGCGGGGGTCACGGCAGTCTGGCCTCGATATCGGTGTGGCTGAAGTCGGTGCCTTTGAACAGCAGCGGCTCACCGGTGGCTTTGGCGAGGGCGTACGAGAAGCAGTCCCCGAAGTTCAATCCCGCCGCGTGCCGCCCTTTGCCGAAGTCGCGGTATGCCTGGCGGGCAATCATCGCCTGTTCCATGGTGACCGGTTCGATCTCGACGCCCAGTTCATTGAGCAGGTTGTCGGCTCGACGAGCGACCAGTGGATCCTCTCGGGCGTCAACGACGATCCCGAGTTCGACCCACGTCGCGGCTGACATCTTGATGTGGTCCGCCGTGCCGAGCGCGTCGAGCAGTTGATCGGAGTCCGGTTCCCGATTGCCGATCGCGATGATCGCCGAGGTGTCGACGATCATTTCGGCAGGCCGGACTCGTCGTACAGGGATTCGGAACTCAGTGGTTCGCCGGTAGCTACCGATTCGCGGAAATCCCGCGCGGCCCGGTCGATTCGTTCGCGGCGCCCGCTTCGCTTGAGCCGGTCCAATCGTTCCCGCGTCGCGCGGGTGAGTGCCTCGGTCTTGGTTTCACCGGTCAATGCCGCCAGTTCGCGGATGAGTTGCTCCGCGACGGCATTCTTGATGGTTACTGCCATGTTGCTCTCCTCGCGACGGCAATTCAGAGGGTGTAATGCTGCATCGAGGATACACCTGTCAGTATTCGACTGGTGTTACCCCGCATCAGGACAGCCGCTGCGCAACGACCCCGTGCCCGGGCTGTGCCATGTGAAGGCCCGTGTCACCCGAAGAGGGGACTTGTTGTTCTGGTGGGCGGGCGTGCATGGTTGAGGTCGGGTGATCAGTCGTTGGCCGAGGTTGGTCGGGGCTGGTTCATGGAGTTCGGTTGCTTGTTCGGTTGTTCTTGATGTTGCTGGGGAGCGGTTGAAGTGTTGAAGCGTCGTGGTGCCGGATTGGTTGTGGCGGTGGTTGTTGCCGGTGGTGCCGGGTTGGGTTCGGGTTTGCCTGCCGGTGCGGTGCCTGCTGATGTGGTTTCGGGTGTCTCGGTGGCGGAGTCGGTTGGTTTCGGTGGTGTGCAGTCGCGTCGGGCGGCCAAGTTGGCGGTTGGTTTGACGGTGGTGGTTTCGGGTTTGCCAGCTGGTGCGGCGGGCAGTGTGGTGGTGACCGGTTCGAAGTTGTCGAAGAAGAAGAAGGGCAAGGCGAAGGTTTACCGGGCGGTTGTGAGCAAGACGACGGTGTTGCGCAAGGTGGACTTTCGCACATTCAGGGTTGCGGGCATGACCCCCGCTTTCGGCGCCCGCTGATCAAGTAGTTCCTTTCGATTCGGCGTTGCGGCGTGACTTCCGGCCCGGAATCTGCCACTGATCACACATGCAGATGAGGATGGT
>JAUYKX010000253.1 GCA_030699055.1 Candidatus Nanopelagicales bacterium | reverse complement strand
CTTCAGTTCAATCTGGTCCGCAATGCCGGTGCGGCGTTCTCAATGGGCATGGGTTTCACGTTGGTCATGAGTTTGATCGCGGTTGCGGTGGTGGCCGTGATTGTTCGCTTCGCGCGACGTATCGGATCGTTGTGGTGGGCGCTGATGTTGGGTGCTCTACTCGGGGGAGCCGTGGGCAATCTCGTAGATCGGCTGTTTCAGGCGCCGGGGCTCCTACGCGGTCATGTCATTGATTTCATCCAGATTCCGCACTGGCCGATCTTCAACTTCGCCGACATCGCGATCGTGGTCGCTGTGTTGCTGATGATCGTGCTTGCTTGGCGCGGCGTTCCGCTCGGCGCTTACGTTCGACCGCGAACCACGGCCAGGCGTTGACCGATGACCGACATCAGTCGTTTTCCGGTTCCCCCGGCACTGGTGGGTGAGCGAGTCGACGTGGCGCTGTCCAGGCTCATCGGGCTGTCCCGGACCAAGTCCGCCGACCTGATCGACCTTGGCGCGGTGACCCTGGCCGGAAAGCCAGTCAATCGGTCTCATCGCCTACTCGAATCGGATGTCTTGGAGGTTGATCTCGGGCGGTCCGCGCCGGCGGCGGAGAATCTTGAACCACAGGTGGGGATCGCGGTCCTGTACGAGGATGAAGACCTGGTGGTGGTGGACAAGCCGGTCGGCATGGCCGCTCACCCGAGCCCTGGTTGGCGGGGTCCGACCGTGGTGGGCAGCCTCCGATTCCTGGGTATTTCCCTGGCTTCGGTGGGGGCGGCTGAGCGGGAGGGTGTTGTTCATCGGCTTGATGCCGGAACGACCGGCGTCATGGTTGTGGCCAAGTCCGTTGCGGCCTACACCGGGCTCAAGGAGCAGTTCCGGCAGCGGGAAGTCGAGAAGATCTACCACACGCTGGTCCAGGGTCATCCCGATCCGTCCAGAGGAACTATTGACGCGCCTGTCGGCAGACATCCGCGGCACGAACACCGCTTCGCGGTGGTGACCGCCGGTCGCGATGCCGTCACCCATTACGAGACCATTGAGGCTTTCCGCCGGGCCAGCTTGTTGGCCATCCGGCTGGAGACCGGACGTACCCATCAGATTCGCGTTCACATGTCCGCTGTTCATCACCCGTGCTGCGGTGATCTGGTATATGGCGCCGATCCTCGATTGGCCGACGACCTGGGGCTCGAACGGCAATGGCTTCACGCGGTCGAGTTGGGATTGAGACACCCGATCACGGGCTCATCGATGCGTTTCAGATCGGAGTATCCGGCCGATCTGGCTGACGCGCTGACCCGTTGTCGGGGATGGAGCTGACGGTGTACCGCTTCCAGGGGAGATCTGCCCGGCAGGCTTCAGGCCGACTTGTTCGATGTCGATGACCAAACGGTGAGGAATTTTCTGGATTCTGACCGGGGTCCATGGATTCAGCGGGTGGTTCCGGCGGTTCTTGGTGGAGTACTGCTGGGCGGGTCACTGGCGGCGACTCCCACCGCATCGGCGTGGCCCAATCAGCAATGCCCGGTCGGCGGCGACACGGTGGTGGTCTCGCCGGGGATATCGAGCGACGCGTTGCGGGGCACGCTCAACAAACTGAGTCAGGGCGATGTTCTGTATTTGGCCCCCGGGACGTACGACGTCGGGGCGCTGGCTGTCTATGCCTGCCGGGCATCGGCGGCGCATCCGATCACGGTCACCGCGTTGGATCCGGCAAACCCGCCGCTGTTGAAGGGAAAGGTCTACTTCAACTCTCCCGATCATTGGCGTATTTCTCATGTAAGGATCATGGCAACCGTTCCCGGCGGGCCGGGACTGCAAATGGCCGGCGGCGACGGCTGGGTGATCGATTCGGTCGAGGTGTTCGGTGCGAACCGGACCGGCGCCTTCGCGAACCTCGCGATCAACACGCGGGGCGGGCGGGGGCCGTCGGGATTCACCGTGACAAATAGTTGTATTCACGACGCGGCGCCGGCCAAGAAGTCCGTCGCGTTTCACAACATCTATGTGACGACTTCGGGTGGGAGCACAGTCCAGGGAGTTATCAGCCGGAACGTGATTTACGGCCACCCGGGGGGAGCGGGCATCAAGTTGGGTGTCGGAGGACAAGCGAGCGCGGTGGGCCCCTGGAACGTTACGGTCGAGCGCAACACGATCGTGGGCGGCCAGTTCGGAGTCGTCTTCAGTGGCCGCGTCGGCCGCAACGTGGTGGCGGGGAATCTGATGGGAAAATTCACCCGTCTCCCTGGTTTCGGATATCAGGGAAAGAAGAGCGCCGCGATCTACTCACACCACGTTGCCGGCAAAGGCAACCGGGTCGAAAACAACTACTTCTTCAAGTCCGATCTGATCTTGCGTCGAATTGGTCGTTCCGGGGTGAAGGTCACCAAGGCGAATCAGAAGGGACCGGCGCCCAGATTTTCGGGCCAGAGTTGCTCGACGTGGCAACCCGCCGGCCGCGCCGCCGGCTACGGACGTTACTCCTGAGTCGGTGATGGCCCGGCGTTCGTGCGCGCCGATTGCGCCGGATCGGGCGGAGGCGCGGTTACTCTGGTCAGGCGTGGTTCGACGGCACGGCCACGATCGGAAGTTGCCCGGCAGGGGAGTAGTCGATGGTGCGGTGTCCAAGTCTCAACCGTAGGTGCGACCTT
>JAUYKX010000248.1 GCA_030699055.1 Candidatus Nanopelagicales bacterium | reverse complement strand
AGGACGCGCGAAGAAATAAGTCCGGGTCATTTTGGGCGTGTTGCGGGGAGCAGTGTGTAGTTCCAGTCGCCGTGGAAGTCGTGGCGTTCCAGCGGCAGCGCTGCGATGTCTTTCTGGGTGTAGCTGACGCCGAGCGGGTAGCTTGCGGTGTCCAGTATTGAGTGCACCGTGAGTCCGGTTTCCGTTGTGGTGCCGGCGATCAGGTCGACGATGGCTTGATGGGTTTGCAGTGGGCGGCCTCGCCAGTTCATGGTGATCTGGCTGAACAGACGGTGCTCGATTTTGTTCCATTTCGAGGTTCCGGGAGGCAGGTGGCAGACGGTGATGCGCAGTCCGGTGTCGGCTGCGAACGCGGCGAGCTCGATCTTCCAGGCGCGGACACGTGATCCGTTGGATCCGCCGCCGTCGGCGCAGATCAGAAGCCGGGCGGCGCCGGGGTATCGGGCGTGCCCGATGGTTTCCCACCAGGTGCGCAGGGTCGCGACTGCGAACGCGGAGGTGTCGTGGTCAGTGCCGACGCTGACCCAGCCGGTGTTGGCGGAGACGTCGTAGATGCCGTACGGGATGGCCTTTCCCAGCTCCGGATCGGGGAAGTCATGCACGTTGACCTGCTCGGGCCGCCCTGCGGGCTGGTATTCCCGGCCGCCGTTTCTGAACGATCCGACGAGTTCCTTATTCTTGGTGTCGACCGAGATCACCGGCTGGCCCGCCTGGGTGTGTTCGGCGACCTGCCCGGCCAGGTAGCGGAACTGGGCATCACGGTCTTCGTGCTGGCGGCCTTCGGTGACTTTCGCGTTGGCCTGCAGGCTGAAACCCAGATCGCGCAGCATCCGCGCGACCGTGCGATCCGACACCTTATGGCCCGCCGCGGTCAGCGCCCCAGCCAGGTTCCGGGTCGACTTCGTGGTCCATACCAGCGGCGACATCGGATCGCCTCTGGTCTCGGGGTCCACCAGCGCGCTGAGCTGCTCCAGCAGTCCGGGGTCAGTCTCCGCCAGCTTCTTGCGACCGCCGCCCGGGGCGCGGACCCGTGCCTGCGGATCGGGCTCGGAAAGGCCGTCCAGCTCCCGTGCTCCCCGCGCGACGGTGTCCGGGTGCGCACCCGTGGCCAGGGCGACCGCTTTGATTCCGCCTCGGCCCAGCTCCGCCGCCTCAGCGCCCAGCAGTAGCCGGCGCTGCTTCTCGTCCAGAAAAGGCTTGAGCACAGCGAACCTCCGGGCCACGGGGTCCAGGACCTCGCTGCTCTGTGCCATTGGTAGTCAGGGGCGCAGTGACCGCATTGCGGTTCTGTTTCCCCATCCCCCTTTCAATCCGTGCGTGCGGTTTTCCCGCACACGGCTTACCGACAGTCTTCTTGGCATGGTTACGCCGCCTTCGGGTATCGAATGGTGCCCATGAGCTTGTACAGGCCCTGGTCGTGGAACCAGGTTCTTGTCCATCGTTGCGCCTGACCGGCGCGCAGGTTGCGGCCACGCTTCTTGATAAGCAAGCGTTTCAGCCGCCACGCGACGTGCCGGTCCAGCGAGATGAACTTGTCCGCCGAGTTACCCGTGCGGAAGTAGTTGCCCCAGCCCCGAAGGAACCGGTTGAGGTCGCCGATGACGTCCTCCAACTGCCTTCCGACATGGCGTCGATCGGTGAGGTCTTTGATCCGTGCCCGGGCCCGCTTCATCGACCGCGCAGACGGCCACCGATGCAGGTAATAGCGAACAATCCGCTTGTTCTCCCACAACTTGCCCGACATGCGGGCCCGAAAATGGAACCCGAGGAAATCAAACCCCTGCCTGCCCTCCCGCAGATCGACCACACGGGTCTTATCCGGGTGCAGCTCCAAACCGAGATCCCCCAGCAGAGCCTTTGCCCTTTCCTGGGCTTGCCCGGCTTGCGCCACTGACCCGCACAACACCACAAAGTCGTCCGCGAAACGGACCAGTTGCCCGATGCCATGCTCGGCCCAGGCCCGATCGAACGCGTGCAAATAAATGTTAGCCAGCAGCGGGGAAATCACGCCCCCAACGCAATGGGCAACTTCTGTTTCGATGTCACGTTGAGCTATCAGCGGTTGGAACGGCCGAGGCGGGTCACCGCGAATGTGTGACATAGCAGGTAGTATGTTTATGACATGGCGGTCCGGGGTCGGGCTAGTGGTGGCGAGTACGCCGAGCGGATCAACGCCGCCGCCGACTTGGTCAGGACTGGCCGTTCTGTTACCGAAGCGGCTGCGGTACTGGTCGCGCGGTTCGGGATCTCTGATCGTCAGGCTCGCCGCTATGTCGAGCGAGCCGCCGAATCCGGCCCGGTCGAAGCTCCCGGGCTCACCACGGTGTTCACCGTCAAGCTCCCGGTGGAACTGGTTACCCGGGTTCGGGCGCAAGCAGCAACGTCGGGGCGCACCATCTCCGCTCTTGTGGCCCAAGCGCTGGAGGAGTACTTGGCGCGTGGCCGCGGAGATGGTCCCGGCCGGTGAGCAAGCCAAGGGCGGTCGAGACGGTGTTCGTCTTCGACCGTCACGCGGCCACCGATTTGTCAGTGGCCTACGCCATTCTGGTTCCCGAGCGGCGCGCCCGCCTCGCCCGGGCCATCGAGGAAGAGAGTCCACGAGATGACCAGTGCAGTGATCTACGCCCGAGTGTCCTCGGCCCGCCAGAAACAGGACGAGACGATCAACTCCCAAACGGCGGCGCTGCGCGCCCACGCGCAGCAACAGGGACTTGAGGTCCCGCCGGAGTGGGTGTTCGAAGACGACGGACACTCCGGGGCCACACTCGTACGCCCAGCGCTGGAACGGCTGCGTGATCTGATCGCGCAAGTACCTGTGGAAGTGGTGCTGTGTTACTCCCCGGATCGACTGGCCCGCAAGTTCGCCTACCAGGCGCTGCTGGTCGAGGAGTTCACCCGCGCCGGGACGCGCGTGGAGTTCGTCAAGGGCCCCCGCGGCGACAGCCCCGAAGACCAGCTGCTGGTGCAATTCCAGGGCATGTTCGCCGAGTACGAGAAAGCCCAAATCCTGGAACGCAGCCGCCGGGGCAAAACCCACCGCGCCAAAGCGGGCTCGATCAACGTGCTCTCCGGCGCCCCGTTCGGCTACCGCTACCTGCGCAAAAGCGAGCACACCGGGGCCGGTTACGAAATCATCGAACACGAAGCCGTGCTGGTAGCAGAACTGTTCCGCCGCTACGCCGACGAAGCAGCCACACTGGCGCAGCTGGCCCGATGGTTGACCGACCAAGCCGTGCCCACCCGCACCGGCAAACACCGCTGGGATCGCTCCGTGGTCTGGGGGATGCTGCGCAACCCCGCATACGCCGGACAGGCAGTGTTCGGCAAAACGATGGTCATCAACGAGTCGCCCGGGCGCAACCGGGTAGCACGGCTGGCAGGGCGTTCCACGCCGAAGGCGTCCAAGACTGTGGACCGGCCCAGCCAGGAATGGATCGGGATCCCGGTGCCCGCGATCGTCTCCCAGGACACCTTCGATCGGGTCGGCGCCCGGCTGGCCGACAACAAACGCTTCGCGTCGCGCAACAGCAAAACCCCCTCCCTGCTGCAAGGGCTCAGTGCATGCTCGGCCTGCGGATACGCCTACTACCGCACCTCGACCCGCACCACCGCCAAAACGATCTACTACTACCGCTGCCTGGGCAGCGACGACTACCGCCACGAAAACGGGCGTGTGTGCGCCAACAAGCCAGTGCGCGCCGACTACCTCGACCAAGTCGTCTGGGACCACATCACCTGCCTGCTCGCCGACCCCGTACTGATCCGCGACGAAATCGACCGCCGACTTGATCAAGCCCGCACATCCGATCCCGCCACCAGCGCGCGCCAACGCCTCGAACTCTCGCAGGCAAAGAACTCCACAGCGATCACCCGCATGATCGAGGCGTTCTCCGAACAACTGATCACCATTGATGAACTGCGTGCCCGCATGCCTGAGCTGCGCGGCCGGGAAACCAACCTGCGCAACCAAATCAACGCCATGGACACCCAACTCGCCGACCGCGAGGTCTACCTCAAACTCGCAGACGACCTCGACGGCTTCCTCACCCAACTGCGCGGCACCGCCGACACCACCAGCGTCGCCCAACGCCAACATTTGCTGCGCCTGCTGGTCAAAGACATCCTCATCGGATCGGACACAATCACCATCAGACACAGAATCCCGATCCGGGAACGCGCAACCCCCAGCGACCAAAACCACGACGACGACGCCACGGAGGGTGACCATCACCGAAGTTACCCATTGCGTTGGGGGCGTGATAACCCCACCCTGAGGAGTTCCCGTAACCGTCTCGGAAACGACCCCATCGGCCAGCACACCCGCACGCAACCACAACCGGATCAACTTGAGCACCCGCCGGTCACTGACACGCCTTTCGACTTCGACCATGAGTCGTTCCTGGTCGATCGTGCCGAAGAAATCCTTAATGTCGGCCTCGAAGACAACCTGCCGCCCTCTCGGGAACGACATCCGGATCACCTCCAACGCATCAGTAGCACTGCGCTTGGGGCGGAACCCAAAACTACAGTCCAGGAAGTCAGCCTCGAAAATTGGTTCAAGAACCAACTTCGCCGCCTGCTGCGCCACCCTGTCACGCACAGTCGGAATACCCAAAGGCCGCTTACGGCCATCCGGTTTCGGAATCTCCACCCGACGCACCGGCGCCGGGCGGTACCTGTCTTCGCGAAGATCACGGGCCAGCTCGCCGAGCATCCGCCCGACCCCGTAATCCTCAACATCGACCAGGGTCACACGATCAACCCCAGCCGCTCCGCGATTAGCTCGCACCCGTTCCCACGCCT
Organism: Candidatus Nanopelagicales bacterium; assembly: GCA_030699055.1. GTDB lineage: Bacteria > Actinomycetota > Actinomycetes > S36-B12 > UBA10799 > JAUYKX01. The sequence continues at coordinate 585 of JAUYKX010000248.1, read as the reverse complement.
CCCACAGAACGTCACTTCTGTGGATGCGGTCATACAGGGCATGGAAACGCCTACCCTCAGACTGCTTTGCCGCAGCCCATAGCTTGCGTTGCAGTTCTCGCACAGCACCCACCGGCACAAGCCGATTCAATGCGACGGGCTCACGCCCGCCAGGGTGATTGGACCGGGCGGTCCCGGTCATGCCCCTGTGTTTACCCGCTCCGCTTGCGTGACCGAAGTCGGGGCCCTTCCCTCCCGGCGCGTTATGTTGCACGCCGATCACCGGTACTACGACCCCGTCGGACTCCCGCTGCCCTCCGCTCGCTTTCACCATTGGCTTATACGACCGGTCTTTGCCAGACGTTGGCCAGGCAGACGGGTCTCTCCTGTTCCGAACCAAACCGTGATCACGTGCCGCCGTCCGTACCCCGGAGAAACCCGGCAAGCTGAGCCCGGAACAGGGCCTGCCAGACATGGCCTTCGCCGTGACATGAGCGGCTCGGCTTTCCCATTGTGAGTTTGACGAGGCTGCAACGTTCGCATAACGCTACGGCCCGCGATCTTGCTCCCTCCGAAGAGGCTCTTGACACCCCGCTCAGCCCGCCA
>JAUYKX010000243.1 GCA_030699055.1 Candidatus Nanopelagicales bacterium | reverse complement strand
CGGGTGTTCCAGCGAGCTTGATTACATCGAGCAGACGTCGTGGATCATCTTCCTCAAGTACCTCGATGACTTGGAACAAGACCGCGCCGATGCCGCAGCGCTGGAGGGCAAGGCGTACGAGGGGATCGTCAAGCCAGAGTTCCGGTGGCAGGAATGGGCTGCACCGAAGGCCGCCGACGGCAAGGTCGATCTCAACGTTGCGCTGACCGGCGATGACCTCATCGACTTCGTCAATGGGCGACTGTTCCCGCGCTTGGCGGCATTCAAGGACGTCAACGACGATTCCGACACGATCGAGTACAAGATCGGCGAGATCTTCAGCGAGATCAAGAACCGGGTCCAAAGCGGCTACAACCTGCGCGAGGTCGTGAACCTGGTTGACCAGCTGCGGTTCCGGTCGAGCACCGACAAGCACGAGATGTCGCACCTGTATGAAGACAAGATCAAGAATATGGGCAACGCCGGACGCAACGGTGGCGAGTACTACACCCCACGCCCGTTGATCAAGGCGATCGTTGACGTCGTCAACCCACAGATCGGCGAGACCGTGTACGACGCGGCAAGCGGGTCAGCGGGCTTCCTTTGCGAGGCGTACGAGCACATGCGGACGTCGAAGGATTTGACGACTAACGAGGTCGAGATCCTGCAGAAGCGAACCTTCTACGGCAAAGAGAAGAAGTCGCTCGCTTACGTGATCGGGACGATGAACATGATTCTGCACGGAGTCGATGCGCCGAACATCGTTCACACGAACACGTTGAGCGAGAACCTCAGCGACGTGCAAGAGAAGGACCGCTACGACGTCGTGCTGGCGAACCCGCCGTTCGGAGGCAAGGAGCGCAAAGAGGCCCAGCAGAACTTCAACATCAAGACCGGCGAGACCGCGTTCCTATTCCTGCAGCACTTCATCAAGAGGCTGCGAGCCGGTGGGCGTGGCGGCATCGTCATCAAGAACACGTTCCTGTCGAACACCGATAACGCGTCCGTTTCGCTGCGCAAACTGCTGCTCGAATCCTGCAACCTGCACACGATCCTGGACTGCCCGTCGGGAACATTCCAAGGTGCCGGAGTCAAGACGGTCGTGCTGTTCTTCAACAAGGGCGAACCGACGCGCAACATCTGGTACTACCAACTCAACCCGGGTCGAAACCTCGGCAAGACCAACCCGCTCAACGAGGCAGACCTCGCCGAGTTCGTCGAGTTCCAGAAGACGTCGAAGGAGTCGGAAAACTCGTGGACAGTTGACGCCTCAACTATCGATCAGACCACTTTCGACCTGTCAGTCAAGAACCCCAACGCCCCCGAGGAAGCACCGCTGCGCAGCCCGAAGGAAATCCTCGACGAGATCGAGAAGCTGGATGCTGAAACCGCCGTGATCCTCGGCCGGATCCGGGAGCTGTTGTGACCGCCGGTTGGGAGACGAAGGCCCTGGGTGAGGTTTGTGAGTTTCGCGGGGGCGGTACTCCGTCGAAGCAGCGGGCAGATTTTTGGAATGGCTCGATTCCTTGGGTGTCTCCGAAAGATATGAAGTCCGTCGAAATCTCGGATTCGATCGACCACATTACGGAATCCGCGATCAAGGGTTCGGCGACCGCTTTGATTCCCAGCGGATCAGTACTCATGGTCGTTCGATCTGGAATTCTTGCGAGAACGGTTCCAATCGGAATCACAACTCGCAGTCTCACCGTGAACCAAGATCTGAAGGCATTGGTTCCGGGTGAACACCTCGACCCTTGGTTCCTGTACTACGCGCTAAAGAGTTGCGAACAAGGACTTCTGGGAACGGTTACGCGCGGTGCCACTGTCCATCGGCTGGGTTCCGAGTCAATCAAGAGTTTGCGTATCCCACTCCCACCCCTCGAAGAACAGAAGCGCATCGTGGCGATCCTCGACGCCGCCTTCGCCGACATCGACGTAGCTCAACTGAATGTTAGAACGATGGGAACCGCAACAAGTGAGATCATCGACGGATTCGTCATGGGCCTCTTCGAGGGTGAGGGTTCGGACTGGGCGCGACACCCACTGATCGAGGTTTGTGATTACTTCTATGACAGCGCGCACAGGACGCCAAAGTACTCGCCGATTGGGCGACCTGCGCTCCGTCCGCGTGACGTCGTGGGCGGTCAAATCAATTTCGAACGCGTCGCGAGGGTCTCGGATGCCGAGTTCCAGTCACAGTGCAAGCGGTACGAGCCAACTGCTGGCGACATCGTCTATTCTCGTGAACTTAGTTTGGGCTGGGCCGCGATCGTTCCTGAGGCACACGCTGTTTGCCTTTCGCAGGGGATGTGCGTCTTCGGTGTGAGGAAAACAGCGGATGCGACGTACATGACGACCGTTCTGAATAGCTCCTTCGGTCGGCGGCAAGCACTATCGGCCGCTGTCGGCACGGCGCACCCACATCTGAATCTCGGTGACATAAAGGCAATTCAGATTCCAGTGCCCCCACGCGATCGGCAGGAAGCGGTCATGCTTCAAATCGAAGCGGTGAGCTCACAGGTAGATCGTCTCCAGCGAAATGTCGACCGATCGTCTGATTGCCTAGTCGACCTCCGCCGGTCCCTCCTCCACCAGGCCTTCAGCGGGCAGCTATGACGACCGGCATGAACGAATCCGAGACGCGGGCCGAGTACATCGACCCGGCACTAAAAGCTGCCGGGTGGGGTGAGGTCGAGGGGTCTCGCATCCGCCGCGAGTTCAATATCACCCTCGGCCGGCTCCAGGGTTCGGGTAAGCGGGCCAAGCCCGACATCGCCGACTACGTGCTCGAGTACCGCGGCCAGCAGCTCGCGGTGATCGAGGCCAAGCGGTTCGACCTTCCATACACCGAGGGCGTCGGCCAGGCAAAGAAGTACGCGACAAAGCTCGACATCCGCTTCACATACGCCACCAACGGCCGTCAGGTCTACGCGATCGACATGGTCACAGGTCACGAGCAAGATGTCACCGCGTATCCGTCCCCACAAGCACTGTGGGACATGACGTTTGCCAAGAGCAACGAGTGGCGCGACCGGTTCGCCGAGGTCGCTCCCGAGACCAAGGGCGGCACTCACCCGTCTCGCTACTACCAAGAGATCGCCGTCAACAAGGTTCTGGAAGCGATCGCCCGTGGCGACCAACGCATCCTGCTGACGCTGGCGACCGGAACGGGCAAAACCCACATTGCGTTCCAGCTCGCGTGGAAGCTATTCCACTCCCGATGGAACCTCAACCGCGACGCTGGCCGACGCCCGCGCATCCTGTTCCTGGCAGACCGCAACGTGCTCGCCAATCAAGCGTTCAACGCGTTCTCCGCCTTCCCCGATGACGCGCTCGTGCGCATCGATCCGGCCTCGATCGCGAAGAAGAAGGCCGTCCCAATGAACGGCAGTATCTTCTTCACGATCTTCCAGACGTTCATGAGCGAGGGCAGCGGCCAGACGAACTTCGGTGAGTACCCGCCGGACTTCTTCGACTTCATCGTCATCGACGAATGCCACCGCGGCGGTGCGAATGACGAGAGCACCTGGCGCGTGATCCTCGAGTACTTCAAGCCCGCAGTCCAGCTCGGCCTCACGGCCACACCGAAGCGCAAGGGCAACATCGACACCTACGACTACTTCGGCAAACCCGTCTACACGTACTCGCTCAAGGACGGCATCCAAGACGGATTCCTCACCCCGTTTCGCGTCCGCCAGTTCAACACGACGATCGACGACTACACGTACACCCCCGACGACGTCGTGGTCGACGGTGAAGTGGAGCTCGGCAAGCGCTACACCGAGTCCGACTTCAATCGCAGAATCGTCATCCGGGAGCGCGAGGAGTACCGCGTCCGGCTGTTCATGGACGAGATCAACCAAGACGAGAAGTCGATCGTGTTCTGCGCGACTCAGGAGCACGCGTTGATGGTTCGCGACATCATCAATCAGGTGTCGACCAGCAAGAACCCGAACTACTGCCAGCGCGTCACCGCTGACGACGGCGAAATCGGCGACCAGGCGTTGCGGGACTTCCAGGACAACGAGAAAACGATCCCGACGATCCTGACGACGTCGCGAAAATTGTCGACCGGGGTCGATGCTCGCAACGTTCGCAACATCGTGCTGATGCGCCCGATCAATTCGATGATCGAGTTCAAGCAGATCATCGGCCGCGGCACCCGCTTGTTCGATGGCAAGGACTACTTCACGATCTACGACTTCGTGAACTCCCATCACCTGTTCGCCGATTCGGAGTGGGACGGCGAGCCGATCGATCCGACGCCGCCAGTTTCGCGCGACCTGCCGCCGGTGGAACCAGTCGTCGCGCCAGAAGCCACCGACGATTCCGATTTCGATCCACCCAAACCGAAGATTCGCATCAAGTTGCGCGACGGCAAGCAGCGATCGATTCAGCACATGTCGTCGACGACGTTTTTCGATGCGGCCGGTAAACCGATGTCTGCTCAGGAATTCATCGCCAGTCTGTTCGACACGTTGACGCTGCCGGAGTTCTTCACCAGCGAAGAGGCGCTGCGGGAGGTGTGGTCCGTGCCCGAGACTCGGCTGCATTTGCTCAACAGACTCGACGAGGCCGGATTCAGTCGCGACGCTTTGCGCGAGATCCAGAAGTTGATCGAGGCGCAGAACAGCGACTTGTTCGACGTACTCGAATACGTTGCCTACGCGCGCGAGCCAATGACCCGCGTCGAGCGGGTGATGGCGTCACGGCTCTCGCTGGAACGTTCGCTCGACGGCCGACAGTTGGAGTTCGTCGATTTCGTGCTCGCCCAATATGTCGAGTCAGGTGTTGATGAACTCAGCAGCAACAAGCTCGCGACCCTGCTGGAGTTGAAGTACGACAGCATCTCCGAAGGCATCGCCGCCCTCGGTGGAGCCGAAACCGCCCGCGCAGTCTTCGTCAACTTCCAGAAGCACCTATACGAACCAGCGCCGACAGCGGACGTCGGCTAGACCATCGCTCGTCGGGAAAGTCTGGCGGGCATTTCGCCGTTTGTGATGCTTTGAGTTCAGGGCGGTGGCGGCCTGCGCGGGGCGCTACGGCGTACCTGCGGTTCGACAACGGCCCCGAATTCATCGCACACGCGATCACCGACTGGGCCAAAAACCCGAGTCGACCCGCACAGCAAGTGGCTCAACAAAAGGGGCTCGGTCAGGGATTCGGCTGTCGGCCGTAGCTACTACCCCAACCTGACTTTGGCGTACCACTCTCCGACGTAGCCGTTGCACGCCTGAGCTGCCGAGCTGTATGCGTCCATGCAGAGGTTGGCGTTGACGTAGTTGTCCGTCGTGAGCCAGCCTTGGGCAGACTCAAGTGCCGCCACCATCTGTTGGGCCTGGGGTGTCGCGCGGTCGGCAATGGTTCTTGCCTCTCCGCTCAAGTAGGGCTGGGCAGCCTGCATCGCCATCAGCGCCGCATTCATTGCCGGCACTGCTCTCGTAATCGCGAGCTTGAGATTGGGCCACCCGCCACCGAAGTCATACAAATTGCGGCCAGCGACGGCCAGCGCCTTGAGCCCATCGGTGAAGATCGTCGTGTATTCGACGTTTGACGTTGTCGGCCCCGCGGCGGTGGGCCAGTTCCCCTGAGCCGGTGACACCGGGGCGCGATAATTCCCCTCTGAGGGGACGGGGTCGCCGGTTAGCGCAAGCGCGTTGACGCGCTTGGAGCGGGCGACCAAAACGATGCCCACGACGGCCGCCACGACGGAGACCAATACGCCGGCAACGGCGGCGTATACGCCGACTCCGGCGAATCCCATGAATTCGCTGGGAGTGGTGTTGGCGGCCAGTCGGAAGAGGGTGTCGCCATAAATCGCACCAGGCACCACCATCAGCACGAGGACAGTTACCCGAGCTGAAATCGGTTTGCGCCGCAGCAGCCTGAGCGCGGCAAGGGCCAATAGCGACAGCACCATCGGCACGACCGGTGTCCAGCCAGGAACTTGCCAGGGCAAGGCAGCGGGCTGGGAACCGTCGAGCTGGTGGGCGAACTCGCTGAGTTGGTAGACCTGAAACAAGTCGAGACTGCCGACGATCGGAGCATGGAACCAAGGAAGAACCGGAGCGATGCTGGCTAGCAGTAGGGCCAAGGCCAGAATCGTGTTGCCCACAGGCATTTTGGGCTGCCCGTTGGCCTGCGTCGATGTCTGCGCTGGTGCTGGTGCCGGTGCTGGCGTTGGCAACGAACCGCTCGGAGCGACCATGGGTACGGCGGTGTCCGAATTCGGCCTGCCGGTAGATACAGATCTGGAAGTCGCATCACCGGGTGGCGCGTGTTCAGAGTGCGGGGACAACCCGGGGGGAGGAGTGCGGCAGAACGGTCCGCCTGCTGGTGTGCCCGTCCTTGCGCCGACCCATTGGCTGCCATCCCAGCGGAGCAACTGGTCTCCGTCCCATCTCAGGGTCGGATCATCATGTGGAGTCTGGGTCATGCTCCACCCGCTCTCCGTTGAAGGCTCGCTGGCTGAATGTGGCTGGTGTTTTCACCTGTGATCATCAAGACGGTAAGTCGCAACTGTCCCTCAAACTGTTCGACTACTCCGTTCGCGAGAACGAACGGCTGAGCTTGGATCGTAGCCGGGATCGGGGGGATGGCCGTGATTCCCGGAGGCGAAGTCGTCACCATCGGTTCGTTCCGGAGATCTGTTGGAGCCAGCCAGACTGCGAGTCAGACCCGAAAGACCCCGGCGAGACTCGCCTACTTTGAGCGCGTGAATTCCTGTTGGGGAAGGCTTGCCGGTCATGGAAGACCGGATCGTCATGGCCGCGAAACGGCAAGTGACGAACAAGCTGCGTACCCAGTACCGAAAGGCATCGAGGGCGTAGAGGGGCGAGATCCTGGACCGGGTGGTGGGTGCCACGGGAATGGGTCGTTCGACGGCCCGGTGGATGTCGACCGGCCTGAAGCCAGCCCGGGACCGGATGCGGATCGATGGCATCAACCCGGCCGAGCTGACCCGACAGATCAACGCCATCCAAATGTGACTGCTCGACTGTGCCCAGGCCAAGGCCAAGGCCCTCGCCGCCGCCCGTCACATCGATCTGGAAAGCTCGCAACCGTCAATCAACCGGTTGACCAAGGCAAGGTAACGCAAGCCACCGCGCGCTCGGGGTCCGCGCTTGCCGGTTGCCCGCACTGGGAGACAATCGGTGAATGAGTGGGAAGGATTCACCGATGCCCGTTGCTGTCACTGCTACGTCCTCGATTGATGATTTGTTTGAGGTGTTTCTGGCCGATCAACGCGCGCGGTTGAAGGACAAGACGTTCAGCCGCTACCTGGTGATCATTGACTTGTTCCGGTCGTGCTTGAACAACTACGGCTACATGAGTTTGTGCGACGCCGCTGACGTCCAGCGCTGGGAGCAGGCCAGCGAGTCTGACGAAGAGGCGTTCTGCCATCTATTCGGGGCCGAGGCGATGATCGCTGGTCTCGGCGAGTTCCTGGACTACTTCATGATCCGCAAAGTGATGGCCAGCGGCGAGGATCTCAAAGCCGCGTCGACGGTCACGGGCAAACTGCTGAGCTGGCTCGATGGATTGGAACTGCTCACCGATGGCAGTGTTGAAGTGGCGCGGGAACAAATCGAGGACTCCAAAGCGCTGCCGCAGATGGACAAGCTGGCCAGCGCCCTGTTCGACCTGACCAGAACACTGACCCCGTCCGAGCGGATCGCGATGGCTGACACTGCCACCAAGGACATCATCGAGGACCAGCTGTCGATCAGCAGAGTCGAGACGGGCAAGCTGTATTTCGATAGCGTCGATGGGTACCTGCCGGTACCGGCCGAAGTCAGCGCTCTGGCTCAACCCGGATGGTCGGTGAACATGGTGCTGGTCCGCTTGGGCGGGCGCTGGCGTGTGTGCGAGGTCGGCAACGTCTACCTCTACTGACGCCGAAGTCCAAACCAACGCCACTCGGTCATGTCGCTGCGGGATCGGTTGAGGCAGCGGAGATACTGGCTGTATGGAACGCGTCCTGGCACCTGCGGTGTTCGACGTATTGGCCAACCCTCGACTACCAGCACCGGCACGGGCAACCGCCGATCTCATCGATACCGCTTCCCCGGTCGAGGTTGACCAGCCAACAGCCGCGCGCGTGATGGGCCCGCTGCTGTGGATCACCGGCCGGGTCGGCATTGACGGGTTGCCGCTGACCAAAGCCGGGCTGCTACGCCCGGTTGATGTGTCCGCGCTGATGAGCGAACTGGGCTGGGACAGGTGGTGGATCGGCAAGGGCAACCGGGAGAACCAGACCCCACCTGCCGGGATGCTGCGCCGAGCGGCCATCAGCACGAAGCTGATCCGCAAACACAAAGGCATGCTTCAGCTGACCCCAGCAGGGCGCAAGGTACTGGCCGACCCGGTCGCGATGTGGTTCCACGTCGCCGAGCAGTTGCCGGTGGAGCGCGACGACGGCTCGCGGATCGCCGCGGTTCTCGCGATGCTGCACAGACTCGGCAACGCCACGATTACTCAGGGCGGCTCGGCTGCCGCGAGGTTCAGGCCCGCCGATGCGCTGGCAGCCATGGGCTGGGTTCACTCCGATGGCACCCCGATAGGCGAGCATGAATTCGACTGGGCGTGGGACAAAAGCCGAGACATTCTGGCCGCGACAGGAATGAGCGCCTACGGGCCAGGCGATATGACAGACCCTCATGATCGGGTGATCTTCCTGCGCGCCGCTTTGACCCGTCCGGTTCCTGACAACACCGCCAGCCTGGGCCCCGCGAGACCTCGGCCACGTCCTCGACGGTGCCACACAATCACCGTGCGCCTGAACGACATCACCCCTACCGTCTGGCGCCAGATCCGGGTTGACTCGACCATCAGCTTGCTGGGACTGCACCACGCGATCCAAGCAGCGATGGGATGGACGTGCAGTCACCTGTTCGCCATCGAGATCGGTGACTACAGGTACGGATACCCCGACCCGGATTTCGACCTCACCATTGACGCCTCCACACTCAAACTCGATGTCGCCATGCCGAATGTCGGCGATCGGGCCAGATACGAATACGACTTCGGTGACGGCTGGGAACACACGCTGACCGTCGACGCGATCGAGGTCGCGACAGACTCACCCGCCGTCCTCGGCGGCGCTAACGCGTGTCCACCTGAAGACTGCGGCGGCTGGCCCGGATACGAAGACCTGCTCACCGCCCAATCAGACCCAACCCACGAACGCCACGATGAACTCCGGCAATGGCTCGGTTACACCTTCGACCCAACCGAATTCAACAAAGCCGCAGCCGACGCCGCCATCAAGAACGAGAAGCTCACCCGGCGATAGCGAGTCCGCTGGCGAGCCAACCCATCAGCAGAGTTGGGGCCAAGCGTGACTTTTCCCACCGATGTTCCTCACGGGCCGAGTCGAACTCGAACTACTTCGGGATGTCAGAGCTGAATTACCTGGCAGTAGCGTTCCGCTGCCTTCGCCATTCGCTGGTCGCAGGTCAGTAGCGGGACATTGAGTTGCTTTGCGGCGGCGACGTAGGTGGCGTCGTACGGCGTCAGGTTGTCGCGCCAGTGCCAGATGATTGAGTTCAGTGCGAAGGTAGGTACTCGGTCGATTTCGAAGGCGACCCATGCCGCAATCACCGCATTGGCTTTGCGAGCCGAAATGTCATTCCTGAATAGATGTTTTCGGATGACGTGCATGAATTCGGCGTCGATCAGGTGAGGGGCAACAAGATGGTGGTCAATGAGCAGTGTCCGAGCCTGTACGTTTCCGGTGAAGGCTTCAACTGCCGCGGAGGAATCAACGACGATCAAGAGTCGCGGCCATCGGCAATGTCGGCCAAAATTGTCTCTCTGTCGAGGTGCAACTCTGGCAATGCTTCCAATATTGCTTGATTGCGTGACCGCCTTGCATACGCGGTCAACTCCTTTAGGGCCAAGGCTTGGACAGACGTCTTCTTCTCTTTCGCCACTTCGGCCAGTTGGGCCGCGACGTCATCCGGGACGTCTCGCACGTAGATGGTTGCCATGAACCTAACGCTAGCACCTAGCTAGCATTAGAGGGAAATCACGGCTCTCGCTGGAACGTTCGCTCGACGGTCGGCAGTTGGAGTTCGTCGATTTCGTGCTCGCCCAATATGTCGAGTCAGGTGTTGATGAACTCAGCGGCAACAAGCTCGCGACCCTGCTGGAGTTGAAGTACGACAGCATCTCCGAAGGCATCGCCGCCCTCGGTGGAGCCGAAACCGCCCGCGCCGTCTTCGTCGACTTCCAGAAGCACCTTTACGAACCAGCGCCGACAGCGGACGTCGGCTAGACCATCGCTCGTCGGGAAAGTCTGGCGGGCATTTCGCGGTTTGTGATGCCTTGAGTGCAGGGCGGTGGCGGCCTGCGCGCTTGGTCCGGGTCGACTCCGTGCCTGCCCGCAGAGTCGTGGATCTTCACGCGATGTAGCTTCGAATGGCTTCTCGGATCGCCTCTGAGCGACTCACGTGA
>JAUYKX010000231.1 GCA_030699055.1 Candidatus Nanopelagicales bacterium | reverse complement strand
CATCACCGACATCAACCAGCAGAGGCTGGCAGACGTGGGTGCCGAGTTGCGGGCAGTTGGTGCCACTACCCACGAGTACGTAGTGGATCACTCGTGCGCGGAGGCGATCGATGCGCTGGCCCGGCGATTCAGCGCGGACGTCGGGGCTGTCGACGTGCTCTGCCTGAACGCGGGGGTCGCCGTCTCGTCGGAGTTCCTCGAGACCTCGATCGAGGACTGGCAGTGGATTGTCGGGCTGAACCTGTGGGGCCCGGTGTACATGTTGCAAGCTTTCCTGCCCGGGATGGTCGAGCGACGGACCGGCCACGTAATGATCACGGCGAGTTTGGCGGGGCTCGTCGGGCTGCCGACCACCTCTGCGTATAGCGCCAGCAAGTTCGCGGTCGTCGGTCTGGCCGAGTCGCTGCGGGCGGAGTTGGGCCCCCACAACATCGGTGTCAGCACCCTCTGCCCGGGCATCGTCAAGACAAACCTGTTGGCCGATGGAAAGGTGTCCCTCGCCAGCCAGGGAGTGAGCGCCGATGCGGCAAACCGTATGTGGCAAGCGATCGGCGAAAGCCCCGAGAGCCGATGCGCCGATGCGCCGGGCCGTTCGCGGCATCCGAAACGACCGGGCACTGATCGCGACGTCGCTTCCCTACGTGCAGATTCCGTGGGCCATCAAGCGGGTTCTGGGCGGGAGTTTCAGTTCGACCGTTCGCTTCGCCTGGACCCAGCAGAGTCGAATTCAAGGGCTTCTGCGGTCGCGGGAGTCAGGGCAATCCAACGAGGAGGTCTCGGTGCAGCTTCGCGAATTGATGGACATGTCTGGTGACCAGCTGGACGAGTTGTATGAGCGCGCGGCCACACCGTCGCTCGACGAATTCGATGGCGACTTCGAAGGATTACTCCTGGAGGGTCACCTGCCCGGCATCGGAATCCGATTCCCCCTCGGCTGGATCAACCGGGGTTGGTTGCCGTGGAAAGGTAAGGCCTTCCGCGACCCGGCTACTGGCGGCGGCAACGGCTACAACCGTTTCCGGGTCGGGCGCCTCGCTCGCGGCGTTTGGAAGTTCCGCACCCGCATCGCCCCCTCACAGTTCGGAGGTCAGGCCGCGTGCCAAGTTGACTACGACGTGGACGGGAACTCACCCCTGATGCGCCGCACGATCTTCGACGAAGTCAAGCAACTCGATGACGGCTTGCTGCTGGGCAAGGGTGGGGTACGCGTCGCGGGCCGCGATCCGTTCACGTTCTACTGGGCCATCGCACCAGCCGCCTAGTCGAAGCCGTCACGGACGTCGGCCACTGCGGGCAATTCCCCTGAAGCCTCCAATAACCGTCATTGAGACGCGGCCGTTTGCCCCGGCGCGTCCTCCATCAGCGCGGCGATCCGCACAATCGTGTTCGTGTAGCGGCGGATCCGGGCGCGGTTCACCGCTGACGACGCGGGCAACTCGACAGTGGCGAACCAGCCGGGGAAATGCGCGGTGTACCACTTGTTGAAAGTCCCGGGATACCAAAGGTTTGCCGCTTTGCAATTTCGCGGATTTGGAACAGGCAATCCGGCAAGTCGGCCGATCAGACGAACCCAGGGGCGCGCCTTGGGATCACAGACCGCCATCACCGTGTTTAGCGGTTGATGAAAAGACATGATCGCGTCAGGTCGAAGGCGCGAGACGAAGGCCATGACCTCCTTTGTTTCCCTTTCCGACACCGCTTTCGGCCCGGAGTACGTTCCACCTCCTTTGCCCTGCAGTCGCCACTTCGTGGGAAAGTTCCGGTTCAAGTCGACCGACCTGGCATTCACCCGGCGACGGCGCGCCTGCCCGTCGGGGTTGATGGTGCTGATGGACCAGATCGCCACATCGCCGGTCACCGGAACCTTGCGCTTCCGCAACGACCGCACCACGACGGGACCTTTCGGTTCATCGCCATGCATCTGACCGACGACCAGCAAGACCTTGGTGGCGGCAGGATTCCCCTGGCGCTGCGCGACGATCGGACGGCCTTGGGCTGACTTGCCGACGACCACCTTGTCGGGCCACGACTCCTCCGCCGTGGCGTTGGGCTGCTCCGCAACCGCTGCGGCCGGACCGGCGATGGCACCCAGCGGAACCACCGCGGCCAGCACCGCAACGGCCGTCGAGCCGACACCTGTCGCCAACGACCTCGACATCGCCGCCGCCCCTACTTGACCCGGATGGCGTAGGACTGGCGCAGGGCCTCGAAACCACCAGTAGCCGGGGCCGCACCGGTCAGACGGCACAGACCCTTCTTCTTGGTCAGCTTCAGTTTGCCCTTGACCACCTTGCACACCTTCGGAGTGGCACTCGACCACTTGACCGCCTGACCCGCATTGGTCCTCTTCGGCAACTTGACCGCCTTCTTACCCTTCCCCTTCGCCTTCACAACGGAGGGAACACCACCGGCAGGATCCTGCGCAGCCGGAGCCGGGCCGGCGGGTGCCGGGGCAGGCGCCGGGGCAGCGGGTGCCGGGGCAGCGGGAGTCGAGACCGGGACAGGGGCCGACGCTACCGGCGTCACCGGGACACTGGCGTCACTCCGGTAGCTAGTGCCGGCACTGTTGGTCGCCTCAACGGCGAACCGGTAGCCGACCCCGTTTGACAAGCCGGTGACGGTGGCGGACGTCGCAGCCGAAACCCCGTCATTGAACTGACCCCAACCACCACTGCCGTCAGCACGCCAATAGGAGATGCGGTAGTCGCTGATCGGCGCACCACCGTTGTCTGCCGGTGCCGACCACGACAAGGTCACCCGACCGTCACCCGGCGTGCCCGTCGGGGCCGACGGTTCGCCGGGCCGTTGCACGCCAGGCACAACCCGTTCGCTGGCATCGCTCCAGTCCCCTTGACCGACAGAGTTGACTGCCGCCACCCGGAACCAGTAGCCCACACCATTGGTCAGCCCGGACACGGTGACCTCATCCGAAGAGCCGGAAACCCCGTCGTTGAATGTCGTCCAGTTGCTGCCATCAGTGGAGTACTGGATGATCCAGTCGGTGACACCGGCACCGCCGTCGTCCGTATACCAATCCCACGAAGACAATCTGACCCTTTGGTGCAGCGCCTCAGCCCAGGGAGAGTCCGGTTTGCCAGGCTTGGTGATCGATCCTGTGTGCAGCGCCAACTCGAACACACCCGCATCAACCGTGGCATCGGGCGCAACAGCGATGTCGACGACGCGCTGTAGCGGCGAGTACGACCCCTTCCGGCCCGTGTCATGCACTGCGATGCGCTTCACGTCGCCGCCGGGTACTTCAGTGATCGTGAACATCCCCGTTTCGCGGTTGACCTGAGCAGTCTTGCCGACCTGTTTGCCGTCGGAGTCGTACGCCGTGGCGTAGACCCGGGACGTGTCCGTCAACGCGAACCCGCCGGGTCCGGTGACCTTGCCGGTCAGCTTGCCGGTGGCAGCCATCTTCACCTGACCAATGTCCTTCGTTTCTCCACCCGCCACCGACACGTCGAGCTTCACCCGCCCGATATCGGCGTAGTCGTTGCAGGTGTCGTACACCAGCAGTGATTTCACGGGATCGGTTGACAGCCCGCCCACCGTGAAGCGGCCGGTGCCTGTTTCCACTTGCCCGTTGATAGATCCGTCGTAGCTGTATCCGTCCGCGTCGATCGCGCCCACCTTCAGGCACGCGGCGTCCGCAGGAACCTGTCCTGTCGGCCCGACCAGCGTCCCGGTCAGCTTCCCTGCGGGCAGGAGCTCGAAGCGGCCTACCGAGGTGACCTGCCCTGCCGCGATGCTCACGTTGACCGGTACCTCACGGTCAGCCAGTGCCCGATCCTCGTCGAAGCCAACCTTGAATCGGATCTTG
>JAUYKX010000228.1 GCA_030699055.1 Candidatus Nanopelagicales bacterium | reverse complement strand
CGAGTTCTCCGGGCCTCGCAGGTGGCGAGTCCGCCGCCCGGGTCATGGAGGCCGCCATCCGATTGCGCGCCGGGACCGCATCGTGGGCCGACACTTTCGACAAAGCGGTGTTCTCCCAGGGCAACGTACTTCTCGACAACTCGTGGAGTCTGCTCGGGGCCGATGCCGACTTCTACACGGGAGGCAACTTCGACTGCCGCAACAACAGTGTGTTCGAGGGAAGCGTGTTTGCCCAGGGCACTGGCGCCATGACCAACAGTTGCCAGGTGATGGGCGACCTGTGGACCAAGGGTTCCATCACCACTTCCACCTCGGGTATCAGTGTCGGGGGCAATGTCAAGTCCTCCACCGGTGGTTTGACCATGGGTAACAACCCGGTGCCGATCGGCGGAAACATCGTGTTGGCGGGAGCTCTGGTCAGCTCCAACGGGAAGATGCCGGATGTCGGGGGAACCATCAGTCAGAACCTTGGCGCATTCGCCAGCCCGCCGGAACAGGCATTCCCGAGGATCACTTTCGATCCGGCTGATTGGACGGAGGCCGATCCAAAATGGGATTACATGACCTGGACCGCGTTCATTAACGGAATCAAGCCGGATGTCAGCACGCCTTGTCAGGTGGCCAAGGCAGGCTGGTCGATCAACCAGGCCATGGTAAGCCCGGTTGGTCGCACGGTGGTCGATGCCCGGACCGTCTGCGGTGGTGGTCGGCTCGAGTTCTCGAACAACAACGAACTCAAGCTTCGAAACGACTTCACGATTGTCGCCACCGAGTTCGTACACTCCGGCAATCTGACGGTGACCTCGGTCGAAGAGGACGGAAGTCCGAGCGACGAACCCCGGATATTGCGAATCATCGTTCCCTGGACTACCGGTGACTCCTGCCCGACTTCGCCGTCGACAACCATGTCGTTCGCCAACTCCACGACCTTCAGTTCGAGTGTGACCGCGTTCTTTTACACCTCGGGGAACATGGAAATGTCGAACCTCGTGTCGTTCAAAGGTCAGATCTACGGATGCAAGGTCAGCCCCCACAACAACCTGACGTTGACGTTCGAAGCGGTTGGCGGGCCTTCCGAATCCGATGCCCAGGTCGGTTCCATGTACGAGGTCGATGTGTTGTACAAACGCGACTCCTGACGCGCGGATCAATGAACCGGCTCTTCGAGGTCCCTCGGCGCCCGGGCACCCAGTCGGATCCGGGCGGTCGGTTACCATCAACCTCTTGTGATTACCGCGCGGAACCTTGAGCTTCGCGCCGGATCCCGGTTGCTGCTGAGTGGGGCGGATCTGCGGGTTGGACCCGGTGATCGCGTCGGGCTGGTGGGCCGAAACGGGGCGGGCAAGACGACCCTGATGAGAACGTTGGCCGGCGAGAGTCAGCCTGCATCCGGCGATGTCAGCAGAACCGAATCACCCGGGTATTTGCCGCAGGACCCGACGGCGGCGGACCAGGATCTGACGGTTCGTGAGCGCGTACTCGCCGCCCGGGGGCTGGATGAGGTCCAAAGGCGGATGCATCGGGCCGAAAACCGGATGGCGTCCGCGGACGACCAGGTTCGCGACCGGGCGATGCGGGCTTACGCGAGGGCCGAAGAGGAATTCGTTGCGGCGGGCGGTTACGCCGCTGCCGCGGAGGCGGCCGCCGTTGCCGCCGGGCTGGGGTTGTCCTCGTCGATTTTCGATCGGCGGCTGGGCGAGTTGTCGGGTGGGCAGCGGAGGAGAGTCGAGTTGGCTCGGCTGTTGTTCGGAGGACATTCGACCCTGCTGCTCGACGAACCGACCAACCACCTTGACGGTGACTCGATCGCCTGGCTGCGGCAGTTCCTGGCCGACCACACCGGGGGGCTGCTGGTGATCAGCCATGACGTTGGTTTGCTGGAAATGGTGGTCAACAAGGTTGCCTACCTCGATGGTGAGCGCTGTGCGCTCGACCTGTACCAACTTGGTTGGTCGGCCTATCTGAAGGCGCATGCGGGTGAGCAGGCGCGGCGGCGCCGGGAGAGGGCCAGCGCTGATCGGACCGCCCGGGCTCTGACCACCCAGGCCGAGAAGATGCGGGCCAAGGCGACCAAGGCCCGCGCGGCGCAGCAGATGCTTCGGCGAGCCGAGCGGCTGCGATCAGCCCACGAGGGGCCCGAGACCCGCGCGAAGGTGGCGGCACTGCGGTTCCCGGAACCCGCTCCATGTGGTCGCGTGCCGATGACCGCGGAAGGCCTGTCCAAGTCGTACGGCAGCACCGAGGTTTTCTCCGATGTGTCGCTGGCCGTCGATCGAGGCTCCCGAGTTGCTGTCATCGGTCTCAACGGGGCGGGGAAGACGACATTGCTGCGGATACTGGCCGGGGTGGAGGATTCGGATTCGGGCCGGGTGTTGGCCGGTCATGGTTTGCGAACCGGCTACTACGCCCAGGAGCATGAGACTCTCGACGCCAACGCCACGGTGCTCGACAACTTGCAGCGGGCGGCGCCCGACCTGCCCGAGCAGCGGGTGCGCGATGTTCTCGGTTCTTTTCTGTTCTCGGGTGATCGGGCCGATCAGTTGGCCGGGACTCTGTCGGGCGGTGAGCGGACCCGGCTCGTGTTGGCGACGCTGGTGGTTTCGGGGGCCAATGTGTTGTTGCTGGACGAACCGACCAACAATCTCGACCCGCTCAGTCGGGACCAGGTTCTCGCCGCGCTGCGCTCCTACCCGGGGGCGGTGGTGCTGGTCACTCACGATGTGGGAGCGGCTGACGCCCTGGCTCCCGAGCGAGTGATCGTGCTGCCCGATGGTGACGAGGACTTGTGGAACGACGATTATCGTGATCTTGTTTCCCTGGCGTGATTCCGGCTATAGCTGAGTGATCGAACTCACCGAGCGCCTCCCCGGTGTGAAGCCGTCAAGGTCGATATCGGATCATGTACCGCGGACCATCAAAGGGGCCGAATCAATAACGATTGGAGATCGAAATGGCTGATATTGCCAAGGGGCGTCGGATCACGGGTGTGGACCGGGACAAGCTGGCGGGAGACCTGAAGAAGAAGTACGAATCCGGCGCGAGCATCCGCGAGCTGGCTGCCGAAACCGGACGTTCCTACGGATTCGTTCACCGCGTGCTGAGCGAGTCCGGCGTGACGCTGCGAGGACGGGGCGGCGCGACCCGCGGCAAGGCCAAGGACAAGAAGTAGCGGAACCCGGGGCGGGCGATATGGGAGTCGACTCGTCGGTCGGTGGGGATGAGGCAAACCTGCTCGATCCGGAACTGTCCACCCGGGGTGGAGTCGAACTGACCGTGGCTGCCGAGGTGGCCACGGTCAGTCTCGTTCGACCCCAGGTGAGAAACGCGCAGGTTCCAGACACCTGGCGGGCGCTCGCGGCCGTGGCCGACCTGCTCGACGACCGCTTGAGAGTGATCGTTTTGCGCGCGGAAGGTAAGTCGTTCAGCGCGGGCCTCGATCGGCGCATGTTCACCGAAGGCATACCCGGCGAAGGATCTCTACTCGACCTCGCCCGCGCCGATAATGTCGAGTTCGACAAAACGATCGCCTATTTCCAACGTGGTTTCACCTGGTGGCGGGACCACCCGGCGGTGTCCATCGCCCTGGTGCAGGGCCATGCCGTCGGAGCCGGGTTCCAGTTGGCCCTGGCCGCGGATTTGATGATCGTCGGGAACGACGCCCAGTTGAGCATGCGCGAGACGCAACTCGGATTGGTGCCGGACCTGGCCGGTACGCATCCATTGATCGCGCGGGCGGGATACCAGCGCGGGTTGGAGATTTGCCTGTCGGGTCGGTGGGTGGGTGCCGATGAAGCGGTCCGCATCGGCCTTGCCCTGCGCCAGGTGCCGACCACCGAATTGGATGCCGCGGGTCGGGAACTGGCGGAGTCGTTTCTGGCGGCGCCGGCCGGGGCCACCCGCCGAACCAAGGCTTTGCTGCGGGGGAGCCCGGACCGATCCTTTTCCGAGCAGATCGCTGCCGAACGAGCGGCACAACGGAGCCGGATTCGCGACCTGGCCGGCTTGACAGGAGTTTGAGGGCGCCGCCGTGTCGATGTCGGGAGGAGGGCCCTGGAATACGTGGAGGTCCTTTACCCGTGACCCGGCCGTGCTGGAACACCGGTTGGCCAAGGGAACGGCCCGGCGAATCCTCGAGTATGCGCGGCCTTACCGTCGGGAGATTACGTTCTTTCTGGTCATTCTGGTGTTCACTGCCCTGTTGGTTGTGGCGCAGCCGCTGTTGTTTCGTCGGATCATCGACGAGGGCATAACACCGGGTAACCGGGGGTTGGTGACGGTCACGGCAGTCTTGGTCGCCGTTGTGGCAGTGGTCGACGCCGGCCTTGGCTTGCTCGGCCGGTTCCTGTCATCGCGTATCGGCGAGGGGCTGATTTTCGATCTGCGTCGGACGGTGTTCAGTCATGTCCAGCAGCAGTCGATCGGGTTTTTCACCCGTACCCAGACCGGCGCTCTGGTCTCCCGGCTGAACAATGACGTGATCGGGGCCCAACAGGCCTTCACTTCCACATTGTCCGGTGTGCTGGGCAACTTGATCAGCGTGCTGGTGGTCCTGGTGACCATGATGGCGCTGTCGTGGCAGATCACGGTGGCGGCGCTGGTGCTCCTTCCTATTTTCCTATTGCCGGCCAAGTGGATGGGACGACGACTGCAGGCTTTGACCCGGGAACAGATGCAGCTCAACGCGGACATGAGCACGCAGATGACAGAACGCTTCAACGTGTCCGGAGCGCTGTTGGTCAAGCTGTTCGGTCGGCCGCAGGATGAGGACCGGCAGTTCGCCGGGCGGGCCGGCCGCGTGCGGGATGTTGGTGTGCGGATCGCCATGGCCAGCAGGTACTTCTTCACCGCTCTGACGTTGGTGGCGGCCCTGGCGACCGCGATGGCCTATGGCTTGGGGGGAAACCTGGTCATCACCGGGACGATGTCGCTGGGAACCCTGCTGGCCCTGACCGCCCTGTTGGCGCAGCTCTATGGGCCTCTGACCGCGCTGTCCAATGTGCGGGTCGACGTCATGACGGCGTTGGTGAGTTTTGAGCGGGTTTTCGAAGTACTGGACCTGCCCCCGTCTGTTACCGAACGAGAAGGCGCTGTCGGGTTGCCCTCCGGTGGTAAGACGGTCGAATTCGACCGGGTTTGGTTTCGCTACCCGAGCCCGGAGGAAATTTCTCTGGCCTCGCTGGAGAGCACCGCTCGATCTCTGCCGGTGGCCCACGAACCCGTATTGCGAGACGTGTCGTTTCGCATCGAACCCGGGCAGGTGGTGGCCCTGGTCGGCCCATCCGGAGCAGGCAAGACGACCATCACGCAATTGCT
>JAUYKX010000208.1 GCA_030699055.1 Candidatus Nanopelagicales bacterium | reverse complement strand
AATCAGGACCCGGGTCCGTGCGGCTTTGAAGCCATCCGCAAGTGACCCGCGCCGCGATCCTGCCAGCTGGTCCCGATCCGTTCCTCCTGGCCTACTGGTTCCGCAACTTTGCCCGGGTCTGGTCATCAGAGGTTGACGAGCTCCACGTTCTCGTCTGCGGGCAAGCCGATCCAACGGCACAGGAATACATCGTGGACCGTGCGCTGGCGGTCTCGAACCCCGGACTGTCGGTCAACATCCGGTTCCTCAAGCAACGACTGGACCACGGACAGGCGCTGGGGCTGCTCATGGACCGGGTGACGGCGGATCACGTCGTCTTCCTCGAAGACGATGCCTACGTCCGCCGAACCGGTGAGATAGCCGCCCGTTTCCACCGGTTGGAGAACGGCGTTGATGTCATCGGCGGGCCACGGGGCAACGCCTCGATGGAGATCATCGCCGCCGCGGAGACCCGCTTCGGGGAAGTCTGGACGGCATCGAGCGGCGAATCGGGTCACGCCCTCTGGCCGTGCTTCCTGTTCGCCCGAAGGGACGTCCTCGAAGCGACGGACCGCCACTACGGCGCCCGTAACTGGACAACGGGCGAGATGGTCGGAGGGCTGAATCTGACGGCCCGCTCCCCCCTCTCCGCCGATACCTTCGGCTCTGCGACCTACCAGCTTCGGGCGAACAAGGCTCGGATCGAGGTCGAGAGCCAGTACCGGATCACGAACACCAACCAGATGCGCGAGTGGGTCACGGACGCTCCGTGGTTCCACGTCGGCTCCCTGTCATCCGGCTACGGCAACGTTCTCGGTGACGACGCGGGCAGCCTCTCGACCAACGAGTACGAGGGTGCCGACTGGGCTCGCCGCCTGTCGTGGTGGGAACGCTTCGCCCGGACGGCGGACGGCCTGCCGGACCACCTCGCCCACTACCGCGCCGAGATCGCCTCGTACGTCGAGCGGGCCCGTATTGGCCGCTCGGACATCGACGGCTGGACCCAAGCCTACCAAGGCTGGATCACCTGGCAGGAGACGCCGTGAAGAAGAAGCCACCCGTTCCCGTTCAACCGCGCTGCGAAGTCCACGACGGCAACGCGCCCGCGATCAAGCGGGTCATCTGGAATGGCGTCCTCCGCTGGGTCTGCCAAACCTGTCTCGACGGTCGCTGACCGTCCTAAGAAGGGAGCGCTCCCCTGTGACCAAACTCAAGTACGGACCGGTCGGCGACCCGGAGTCTCGCGATCCTTGGGAGTTCGCCCAAGCGCGGATGCCCGAGGGTTGGCATGCGGAAGGGCAAGTACTCGGCCTTAGCAGAGGCATCGGTTATCGAGCCTTCGCCACCAAGCGACGGGAGGGACGCAACTCGCTTGTCGTTGAGGCTATCGGTTACACGATGGCTCTGGCCCTCGCGAACCTGCCGCGCCGCGTGCGGTTGTTCATCGAGCACGGCTACGACGCATGAACATCGTCCTCCTGCTCGCACATTCGATCGAGGAGCACGACCAGGTCAAGCTGCTTTCGGAGTTGGACTATGACGTCTTCTCGATCGGCGGTTACATCGACCCGGCTGCGCCTCACGACCCTAAGAGGCCCGCACTGCCGGACGCGCCTCGCCATCCGGAGCTCCAGAGCGTCGTGGACGGACTCGGTACACCCGACAACCTGGACCTTGCCAAGCGTCACATCCCCGACGACATCATCGACTGGGCCGACGCCATCATCGTCCACCACCACGAGCACCGCTGGATCGTCCCCCAATGGGAGCGGATCAAGCACAAGCGGGTGATATGGCGGACGGTCGGGCAGTCAGTCGAGGCCAACGAGCGGCTGATGGCACCCCTTCGCTCGGAGGGACTGCAGATCGTCCGCTACTCCCCGAAAGAGCGGAACATCCCCGGCTTCGCCGGTGAGGATGCGCTGATCCGCTTCTACAAGGATCCCGATGAATGGACGGGCTGGACAGGTGAGAGTGCCCGGGTCCTGAACATCTCGCAGCACCACGACACTCCTCACGGGCGTGACCGCTGGCTCAACTGGCCGTTCTGGGAGGAGGTGACGCGGGTCCTGCCCAATACCTTCGCAGGACCGCACACGGAGAAGATCGGCGGCCTTGGGACGCTGTCTTACGAGGAGATGCAGCGGGCGCTCAGACTCTCCCGCTGCTACCTGTACACCGGAACGCAACCCGCGAGCTACACCCTCGGCCTGATCGAAGCGATGATGACCGGGATCCCGGTGGTGTCGATCGGCCCCGAGCACATGACCATCTTCCCGTACGGGCCGGACATGTTCGAGGGCCACGAGATCGTGTCGGCCATCGACGGCAAGGGCTGGCGCTGGCATCCGTGGTCCAACGATCCCGATGAAGCGCGCAACGCACTGTCGGCCCTCCTGTCGTCCAAGTCCTACGCCGTGGAGCAGTCAAGGGTCCAGCGAGACCGGGCGATCGAACTGTTCGGCAAAGCCGAGATCGGTCGGCAGTGGAAGGCGTTCCTGGGGTGACCTGTCCGTACTGCGGTGGCCGGGCCTGGTTCACGACCGGCGGTCACCACCCCGACAAGCCGCTCGGTCTTCACTCCCACCTCTGCCCAAACGCATCGAAGCCGGTTCGCAAGGTGTACTGGTGCTCTCACTGCGACCGGATCCGGTCCTGTCCGCAATGAGGATCCTCGTCGACCGGCACCAAGCCGATCTCCTGTACGCCATCCAACGGCTGTTCGAGGACCGCCTCGGCTTCGAGCTCTATATCACCCTCGGTCACGAGTGGTGGGACGAGGACATCTGGAAGTTCGGGGAAGTCTTCGGCGACGATCGGCTCGCCCAGCAGTACCTCAACATCGACGCCAACTGGCGCGAGGTGGAGCCCGGGCTGTACCTGACCTTCGATCCCGGCCATCCCGAAAGACCTCTGTACGCGGTCAACCTCGAACGGGCCAGGGGCTGGTCGTGGGACGTGGTCATGGCGTCGGTGCAGGAGAACCAGAAGGGCTTTGCCCGCTTCGCCTCGGAAGTGGGGGCGAAGTACCTCTACCACATCGGCAACACCCGCCAGCAGGTTGACTGGGGCCTCGATCCCTTCGCGCTGAACACCGCCGAGATACTCATGGAGGGGCGCGGGGTCCAACTCTGTCAGGAGTTCGACCACCTGACGACGTTCCGGTATCGGGAACCGACCCGGAGAGACAGGGTCGTATCGTTCGTCAACCTCCTGCCCCTGATCCCCGAATCGTGGGGGCCGTTCGCCGAACTATCGAAGTTCCTGCCCTACGAGTTCCGATCCTTCGGCCACGAGTGTCCAAACGGGTCACTGCACCCGGTGGCCCACATCGCGGACGAGATGTCGCGCGCGGGCTGGGGATACCACGACAAGCCCACGGGCGATGGGTTCGGTCACGTCATCCACAACTGGGCGGCCGTAGGTAGGCCGCTGATCGGCCACGGCCGGTACTACCAGGGACAGAAAGCCGAGGCCTTCTGGCAGGACGGGATCACCTGCATCGACCTCGACAAGCACTCGGCCTTTGAGGCGGCGCAGATCATCCAAGCGATGCCGGATGAGCAATACGTCGGGATGTGCCGGGCGATCCGGGAGACCTTGGAGCGGGTCTATGACCCGCAGACAGACGCGTGGAATGTCTACAGAGTTCTGCACGACGAGGGGGTTGCCGTGCGGTACGAAACGTGAACATCCTCCTGATCTCCGACATGGCTCACACAGGATTTGGCAGGGTGGGTCGGGAACTCGGGTTGGGCCTGCTGAACAAGGGCCACGACATCCGGATCATCGGGATCAACTACCGCGGCATCGACGGGGAACTGAGTCCGATCATCGGCCAGCACCTGGTCTCCGACGACCTCATGGACAGCGTGTCAGAGCGGTTCGAGGAACTCCGCAACGACCCCCTGACGGCCCGGACCATCCCCGCCTCGACAAGCCTCTCCAACGGCCAGTCGCACAGTCACGGCCATCACCTGACGGTCCCCGCGATCCACGGCCAGGTCTGGCAGGGCTGGCACGCCGACGCGACGATTCTCGTCTCGGATGCCGAAGCGGTTCGCCTGAGACTCCTGGACACGGGAACGGCCATCGCCGCGAAGCCCGTCTACAACTACGTCCCGATCGAAGGCACGGGCATCGCCCGGAGCTACGAGCTGGTCTGGAAGTACACCAACCCCATTGCGATGTCGAGGTTCGGGCAGACACAACTGGAAGCCTTGCTCAACCGGCCGGTCCCGATGATCCCGCACGGTGCCTCCGGCTCGTTCCACCCGGTTTCACCGACCGACCCCGGACGGTTCCGAGGGAAGACGATCAGCACGAAGGAGGCCGCGAAAGCGGCCTTTGACCTGTCCGGGAAGACGGTCGTGCTGCGGGTCGACCGCCACATCTATCGCAAGAACTACGCGGCCTTCTTCCGGGTCATGCGCCCGATCCTCCAGCAGAGACCTGACGTCGTGTGCGTGATCCACTGCCGGCCACAGGACGAGTACGGCAACCTATACGACCTCATCTCGCGGGAACCCGGCGCGGTTAACCACGACCCCAACTCGATCTTCGGCTGGAGCCATCCGCAGTACATCCTGACCAGCGCCCACGACTCATGGCGGGGCCTGTCGGACGACGATCTCAACGTCCTGTACAACGCGGCAGACCTCCTGGTCAGCCCGACGATGGCCGAGGGCTTCGGACTGACGCTGCTGGAAGCTCTGGCCTGCGGCGTGCCGGTTGTGTCAACTGACTATTCAGCCATCACCGAAGTCGTTGGACCGGGCGGGATCGTCGTCAAGCCCTCCGCCTTCCTCACCAATATCTATGCCCACGAATGGGCACTGGTGGACGAACCGGCGATGAGTGAGGCCGTGCTCCGGTTGATCGAGAAACCGGCCCTACGGCGCGAATTAGGGCGGTTGGGGCGAAAGCACGCCGCCTCGTACACATGGACCGCGGCCGTCGACCAGTTCGACGCGCTGTTGACCAGCCAACCCGCCGCCGCGGCGGCAT
>JAUYKX010000203.1 GCA_030699055.1 Candidatus Nanopelagicales bacterium | reverse complement strand
GATCACAACCCGAAACGCTCCACGGATTCAGGCTTAGCGAGTCGGGAAAGATCTATCCGGCAAACTCCGACCATTTCGGCCTGAGCCGAGGTCACCATTCCCCACTGATAGGCCGTCAGCACCGCGAGCGCATGCAGTCCGTCAGTGGCTTTCATACTTGAATAGTGTCACGATTTATGTCACATTCCAAGTAGACCGGCAGCGGCGGTTAGGTCACCCTGGCGCGGTTTCTTGCCGGAAACGGTCGGCACCCGCAGTCCTTCCTCACGCCACCGACGGCGAACTCGTTTGCGGGCCGGGGTCAGAATTTTCCCGAAGCCACCACTTGGAACGTCTAGATGCCCGCGCCCGATCGGCGACGATCTTCTTCAACCGCACGTTCTCTTCCTCCAGATCCTTGAGCTGTTTGGCGGCGATTCAGCTGGACGGGAGCGCGGAAGGCGGTTCGGGGCTGCCGGTTGGAATGAGGTCGGCGTGGACCCGACCGATTTCGGCGATCATGGCGCGGGCCGCAATCGCGGCCAGAATCGCGAGCGCCCCACCGACCAACGCCATAGCCACAGCGGCGATGACCGAGAAGAACGCACACGCATACATGATCAATCCCACTACACCCATGCCGATCCACAGCGCCCACCAGCGTTTGACCAGCCGCCGTCCAGGGTGATTCGCCGGAAACATGTCCACAGCCGATCGGTAGGGGAACCAGAGGTTAACGATCGGAATGATGAACCCAACAACAGACCAGACCGGGCTTCGCCGGGCGGGCAGGCGAGCGCGTTGTGCGACCAAAGCCGCGTTGTAGAACCAGATCAGGAAAATGACGCCGACAGCGAGCAACACCAAGTCCACCAGGTTGATCACCGTGCTCAGGTAGAACACGGAGTCCGGCGGCTCCGGGGCCTGAAAATACCTGCGCCTGCTGAAATCGTCGGCGAATATCTCGCTTAGGAACCGGGCGTAGGCCGACATCAAGAACGCACTCAAGACGAAGATCACGACGTAGCACGCCGCACCGGCGATCAGGGCAGCCGACGCCATCTTTGCGAACTTGGCCTCTTGGGCCAGGTCTCTTGCCGGATCGACTACCGGTGGTGGCACCGCGTACGGCTGTGGCGGGATGCCTGGGGCCGGCGTCGGAGGCAAACCCGGAGCGGGCTGAGTCGCATCGGTCCACACCCGGCCGTCCCACCATCGCTGCCGTCCGGGCATTGCTGGGTCTGGATACCAGCCGGGTGACGACATCGCGCTCACCTCGCGTCCAAACTTCTGTTCGGGGTCAAACTTCAAGCCCGAGCGTGATCAAAATGCCTCAGGTGAATGCTCCCACCGTCACCACCCGGAACCCAGGCGAAATGGGCCAACCGGTCGGCTGTCGCCTGAGACTTGAGGGACGCGTCAGGGTCCAAGGGTGCTCAGCGGAATAACCTGCCCGGCCTGAAGGATTGAGCTTCACCTCGAACGCGCCCCAGCTGGCTGGACGCAGCGAGACCACGAAACTCTACAAAATGCCTAGATCCAACTTTACAAAATGCCTAGATCGACAACGGCGGAGTTGCTGCCTGGCGGCTCGGTATCCAACTCGGTATCCAGGTGGCTCCCGCGCCGCAAACCCCGACCCGTCACGAACCAGCGCGCACGAAGACGCCGCCGAGACGGCGTTCGCCAATGGCGCAGCTGGTGTCGCCGATCCAGCACACGCCCGAGTCGGAAACCTCCCGACACATGTCCAGAGTCTTGCCCCGTTCGTCGACATGCAGGGCGACGAATCCACCCGACAAACCTTCGTTGAAACCGGCGATCAGGCGACCTTCAGCGCACCGGGTTTGCCGGTAGCAGACATCGCACACATCGGTCGGCGCCCGATCCGGGGATACGGGCGCGTGGCATACCGCGCATTGTCCTGCTGCGCGTTCTGGTCGCCATGGTTGCCGCGTACCGTTCACAATCCCTTGATACCCGAACCCGAACCCGACCGGCCTCCCACCAAACCCGACCGAGTGAAACACCCACGCATCCGCCGGCGAGTTGCGCCAGGATCGGGCCTGCGGGTGAATGGCTTTCCGAAACCAGCGACCAGCGACTTCCGACGAGCGAAACAAGGCAGGTGGGCACATGCCGAAATGGCTCAAGCGCACAATTCTCACCATCGTTTCGGTGATCGTGCTGCTGTTCGTGGTGGCCGTCGGGTTGCTGCTCTACTACAACATTCCGAGCAACGGTGCGGGCATGGCGGCGAAGGCCGTTTGCTCAGCCACGTTCGTGGCTGGCCGGGACAACGGCCAGGACGTTTTCGCCGAGGACGTACTGCCCGCCAGCCCCGCGTTCAAGGCCATTTCCACGAACGTGAATCAACAAGAGAAGTCGGTGACCGGCAAGTTCCTCGGGATGTTCGAGCGCCGGGCCTCCCTGCTGCCCGACCGCGGTTGCGTATTGGACGAGCCCCCGGATCCGGCCGCCCAACCGTACGTGCCCCCGCCGCCAAACCCCGCCCCTTGGCCCCAAGGTGACGCGGCTTTGGCCCAGAACCAATGGCCGGCCGGGGTCAACGCCGAGCGTCTTCAACAAGTGGTTGAACAGGCCTTCGTCGGAGCCGGGGATCCAAACGCCGCCAACGCCCGCGGGGTCGCCATCGTTCAGGACGGCAAGCTACTGGCCCGCAAAGAGGCCGCCGGATTCCCCGAAGGCACGGCCCTCCACGGGTGGTCGATGACCAAGACCGTCGCGGGGATGCTCGCCTTCAAGAAGTTCCAGGAAATGGGCCTGGAGGTCAAAACGCCGGTGGTCGATGCCTTCCCGCCCGGGAGGGCTCCGGAATGGGTTGCCGAATGGCGCAAGGACGACCGCGCGAAGATCACCATCGCCGATCTGATGTACATGAAAGCCGGACTCGATCTTCCTGAGGGTTACGAGCCCTGGGATCCGGTAGTCCAGATGCTCAATGGCGAGCCCAACATGGCGGGTTGGGCGGCCAACCACAAGCTCGTTCATCCGCCAGGGACGTACTTCGAATACTCGAGTGCCGTGGCGAACATTTTGGCGCAGGTGGCCCAGGGTCAGTTCGCCGACAACCGCGAGTACTGGTCCTATCCGTACCGGGAACTGTTCGACAAGATCGGGGCCGACTCCGCGACGCTGGAGACCGACACCTTCGGCACTTGGGTCGGCTCCTCTTATCTGTGGGCCGGCGTCGCGGACTGGGCGCGGTTAGGCCAGGTGATGCTCGATGACGGACGGTGGAAGGGTGAGCAGGTGTTACCCGCCGAGTGGCTGCGTCTTGCCGCGACTCCCGGCCTTCCGGAGGGCGACGGTGCCGGCTACGGAGCCCAGACCTGGATCCCGGCCAACCCGGTCGGGGGCGAGTGCAAGGGCACGCCGGGCCTGCCGGAGGACACCCTGATGATGGAGGGCCACTGGGGACAGGTCGTGGCGATGATTCCGTCCAAGCGAGCGGTGATCGTTCGGTTGGGCTGGACCACCACCTCGGGCCAATTCAATGGCTGCCAGTTCATCGCCGACGCGGCGGGTGCGCTCGGGAAGTAATCACCCGCCGGCAGCCGCCACAGCACCCCGATTGACACACCGGACATCGCTGGCGGGGAAGGCGGGCCATGAGGTCCGAGCCGCCGCCTCGACCAGCTCGGCCCACTCGTCCGGCTCGCCTGCTTCGAGCAGACACGACAACAGGCGCGCGGTAGCCATCGCGTCGGCCAGGGCCTGATGCGCATCGACCAACTCCACCCCGGCGGCCGAGCAGCACTCAGCCAAGGTGCGCGGGCGCCCGGGCAACAACCGCGATCCCCAACGCATGGTGCACAGGGACGGCTCCCCGACCCCCGGGAGCCGCAGACCGGCCCGGTCGAACTCGGCCCGCACAAACCCCCGGTCGAAAGCCGCGTTATGGGCGACGAAAACGCGCTGGGCCAGGCGCGCCCCGACCTCGCCCGCGATTTCATCGAACGTGGGCGCCAGCGCGACGTCCGCCCGGCGAATCCGATGCACCCACTGCGCACCCAGATCCCGTTGCGGGTTGACCAAAGTTGACCACGACGACTCGATCCCGCCCGCCGGGCTCACGTGGACGATGGCAATCTCGGCGATTCGATGATCCGAGCCGGGGTGAAGTCCGGTGGTCTCGACATCGATCACGGCGAATCCGGTCATGGGTCGAGCCTGCCATCCCACCCCGTCACTCGCCTGTGGCCACCCCGAAGTCCGACCAATTGTTGGTCCGCCATCTCGCGCCATCACCCGGGACGACCAGCGCGGCAACCTCGGAGCGAGCCGCCAGCCACTCGCGCGCGCCGTCACCCAAAGCCATGGCAGTGGTGGCCGCGATGTCCACCGAGGTCAAACCACCGAACCCGGAAACAGTGACACTGAGCAGGCCCGTAGCGGGCTGCCCCGATCGGCCGTCGATCACATGTGACCCCCGCTCGGCCGTTCCCGAAGTCGCCACCGCGATGTTCTCGCCCGCCACCACCGCCAGGATGCGATCCCGCTTCCGGGGATCGACGATCGCCACTCGCCATGGGGTTCCGTCCGGTCGCCGCCCGAAGGTCTGCACATCTCCTCCGCCGTTGATCAGGTGCGATTTGCTGCCGGCGGCCGTCAGCATCCGCGAGGCTCTTTCCACCGACCAACCCTTGACCACCGCCGACGGGTCGAGCGTCCCCTGCGGGAACATGGTGAACGCCCCGCCACCGTCGTCGACTGCCCGGTGGCCGATTTCCAGCACTTCGCGCACATCCGGATGGCATTGCGCCAGCGACGTTTCGCCGCGCCCGAGCCGACTGATCTCGCTGTCCGAACGGAAGGTCGAAAACCGCCGATCCACCTGATGTAGCCAGTCGATAACCGGGCCCAGCCCAACCCCAGAGGTGCGGACGTCGAATGAAAACACCGTGCCCATGCACTCTTCCGCGTGCCGCAAACCAGGTCTGCCGGGCATGTCGTTCGGACCCCCGATCACACTCGATCAAGGATCGACTGAAGGGACTTGCGATAGGCATCGCAGGTGTAAGTGGCCCCGGAGATGGTGTCGAAATCCGCGCCGACACTGGTGGCTTCCTCATCGAGAGTCGGGATCGCCTGCGCGTTGATCCGAGCCGAAACTCGATCATTGTCCGGCCAGTCGATAGCCCGCACCGAACAAACCTGACGGCCCATAACCGATGCCGAAACCTGCACCGGACCGAACCTGGTCGGCACGGATTCCCCCTTGACCTCCCGGGCCATGTCGCAGTTCGGCCCCCCGTGCATGTAACCGTGTTGGCCGGGACCGGACGACGCGCTGGGACTGTTCGAGGGGCCGGGGCTGTTCGCCGCCAAGGGGGAAGCTGCCGGTGTGGCGGTGGGCGCGGCGAGTTGGGGCGATTCGGTGTCGGACGCCAATTCGCGCGCCGGGCTGGCGGCCGTTTGCTCAGAACGCAACGCCTGGTCGAAAACCGCCACCGTCCCGACCGCAGCTCCGGCCACCAACACGGCTGGCGCCACTCTTCGCATGAACTGCCGCGAACCACTCATGATCAGTACCTGAACCCTTCTCGATGAATTCGACTGGCTTGAACACCCAGAGCCCGAACCGAGTCAACAACCGCTCTCTCGAGCGACCCCGGCCCACACACAAATACGTCTCGATCGGTCAGGTCCGGCACCATCCGATGCAGGTCCTCAGGATGGAATGGTCTGCCTTCGCGAAACGCCTGTCGTGGACCTGTCAACAAATGAACAGCTCCGCCGCGCTCTTCGGCCAGTAGGGCGATTTCGTCGAGGTGGGCGATGTCTTCCCGCCGTCGGGCGCGAATCACGACCATCGGTCGCTGCCCCGGGGAGCAGTCCTCGAGCAGCGCCCGGATCGGCGCCACGCCGATCCCCCCGGCCACCAGCAACACGGGTGCGCCCCGCGCGGCGTCAACGGTGAAGATTCCGTAGGGCCCTTCGAGAATCACCCGGGTTCCGACGGGTGCCTCACCTATCGCCGCCGAGCCGTCCCCGAGGTCTTTCACGGTGAACCGAAGGCCCTCCGGCTCGGGAGCCGCCGACAACGAGATCGGGTGCGCTTGCCACCACAGGTGCGGAGTGAGGAGTCGAATCATGAAGTAGTGACCCGGCCGCGCTTCGAGCCTTTTCAGTCCCGGCCCGGACACGATGATTGACGTCGTGTCCGCAGTGGAATCGATCCGGCGCGAGACCCGAAGCGAACCACGACCAACCGCCCGACCAAGGTCTCCAATCCGGGCCCAGCTGATCGCGACTACAAAGCAGATGAACACCGTCGCCCACCACCAGGTGATCAGCTGGTTGGCCGTGACGTCGCTGCCGATCGTCACCTGGTGCCCGAACGCCAACAGCACGGCCAAGTAACCGGAGAGGTGGATGAAGTACCAGCTCTCGTAGGGCATCAATCGTCGGATCCGGCGCCACGAAGTGACGCCGACCACGAGGAACAGCAAAGCACCCACCAGAGCCGCCGTCATCCAATCCTGGTGAGCGACGAACTCCATCAGCTGCTCACCGACATTCACCCCGGCGGTCCGGGCCCAACCCACCGTGTCGGCCACGGAATGGACGACCACCAGGGAAACCGTCACGATTCCGGTCACCCGATGCCACGCCAGCATTCGTTCCAGGCCGAGCCGACGCTCCAAACCGCGAGGGCGCGCCGCGAGATACAGCCCGGTCATCGCCGCGAGTGCGGCCAGCAGGCCGGTGAGTCGACCAATCGACATCAGGACGCCCGCGTTGCCCTTCGCCAGGTCCGAGACCCCTCCGTTCAACAGCCACAACGCGACCGCGCTGATCCCGGCGTAGATCAGGAACGCCAGGAACAATCGACCTCCTCGGGGGGTGACTTCAGCAGCCCGCGCATCGTTTTGGGTTTGCGGCGCGGCAAGTCGCGATTCCGTCACCCGTGAACTGTGCCGACCGATTCTGTGAATTGACTGGGAATGAACTCGGAAGTCGCTCAGGGACCTTCGCGAACCCGAGCCGACCCGCAACCGGCGCTCATCGGTAGACGCGCTCGCCCCAATGAGCCGACACCGATACCACGCCGTCGGAGTCGTAGACGACCACGAACCAACAGCCGGTTGTGTTCTTCGGATCACAGCCTTCCGGAATGCCGTCGGCGAACGTGAACCCCTTGTCCTTGGAATCGAAGACGAAGTTCTCGAGCTCATTGGTCCGGGCATGGGTGGCATTCGGTGTCATGCCCGCACACGCCGCCAGATCCTTGGCACTCGCCCAGCAGTCGACTTGCACACCCGTCCAGTCCTCACCGGAGATCCGGGACTTCACCATGCGCACGCAATCGGCTTGCGAAATCCGCTTGGGGTTGGCCGGCGACGTACTGGAGCTGAGCGCGCAGATCGCCTCGGGATCCTTGGCCACCAAGGCATTCAGATAGCTCTTCAACACACCAGCGGCAAACTCACTCGTGTACTGGTCG
Organism: Candidatus Nanopelagicales bacterium; assembly: GCA_030699055.1. Classification (GTDB taxonomy): domain Bacteria; phylum Actinomycetota; class Actinomycetes; order S36-B12; family UBA10799; genus JAUYKX01. The sequence continues at coordinate 2,395 of JAUYKX010000203.1, read as the reverse complement.
CGGCTGATCGAAGGGCGAGGCGACGGGGTGTCCGATCCCGACGGGCTCTGCTGCCCGCCCGTGGCCGCCGGGCTGCTCGTCGGGCTGGAGGTCGGGGCGCCTGACGAGCCGCCACATGCGGACGCCGCCGCCATCACCAATACCGCAGCCCCGATCGCGCCATACATCCGCAGGCGCCCGGCCGTCCGATGCTGCCGGAATCGAGTCTTCATGGCACCTCCCCGGGTCGACAGACCGCTCTTCGATTCGTCGATCAAGCGTAGGCCCGGATGCACTCGGAGATCGTTCTCATTCCGCCTTCTGGCTGGAAGGAAGCGACCAACGTTCCTCCACCCGGCCCAACCGATAGCCCAATAGGGCCACGACCCAGGCCACGACGAAAAGTGCAACCAGGGCGAAACCGAGTTGATTCAAGTCGAGTCGACCGATGGCGGCCAAAGGGCCCCCCGTCAAGCCAAGCTTCTCCGCCAGCAAGCCGACGATCTCGGTCGAGCCGATCGCCAAGGCGACCACCACGGACAGCGCCGTGATCGTCATGTTGTAGTAGATCTTGCGCACAGGCTGGGCGAAGGCCCAGCCGTAGGCGTAGTTCATGAAACAGCCGTCGATGGTGTCGAACAGGGACATCCCGGCGGCGAACAACACCGGCAAACACAGGATCGCGTACCAGGGAAGTTGAAACGCCGCCGCGCCTCCGGCCAGCACCAGCAACGACACCTCGGTCGCGGTGTCGAAACCCAACCCGAACAGCAGTCCGACCGGGTACATGTGCCAAGGCTTCCGAACAGACCGGGTCACCCGGCCCAGAACCCGGTTGATCAATCCGCGCTTGTCCAATTGCTCCTGAAGTAGCTGTTCGTCGTAGTCGCCGTGGCGCATGCGTCGGAACACCCCGACGATTTGCCGCAACACCACCAGGTTGATCACTCCGATAAGCAGCAGGAAGGTGCCACTGACCACGGTGCCGACCGTCCCGGTGACCGATTGCAGAGTCGAACCGTCATCCGCGATCGGGTCGGCCAGAGCCCGGACCCCCAAGCTCAGCAGCAAACACAGCACAAACACCACGCTCGAGTGACCCAGCGCGAACCAGAAGCCGACCGAAACCGGTCGTTGCCCCTCGGCCATGAGCTTTCGGGTCGTGTTGTCGATGGCCGCGATGTGGTCGGCGTCGAAGGCATGGCGCATTCCCAAGGTGTAAGCCGTGACGCCGATCCCGACCCCCAGCACCCCGGATGAGCCCAGCGGCAGGTTCTGCGGGGCCACCAGCCCGATCAAAACGCCCCAACCGAGCAGGGTGAGGCCGAGTATCACGGCCGTCATGGCGGAAATCGACCACCACTGGCGATTCTTGGGTGCGATTGTCCGGGTTGTCATCCGGGCTAACGCACCCAAGAACGGCGCCCGGGCGCCCCAGCAGCCGACAACCGGCCGTCGAGGATCTCGTAGACCCGATCCGTGTACTCGACCATTCGCAAGTCGTGCGTGACCATGATTCCGGTCTTCCCGCGGTCCTTGACCTCTCGCGCGAGCAACTGGACCACCTGTCGACCAAGGTCGGTATCCAGGGCAGCGGTCGGCTCATCAACCAGGATCAGGTCGGGGTCGTTCATCAGGGCCCGACCGATCGCCACCCGCTGGCGTTCACCTCCCGACAGTTGTTCGGGGATGTTTCCCGCCCGCTGCTCCAACCCCAATTCGGTCAACAACTGGTCGGCCCGCTCCCGAGCCTCCCGGCGATTCCGCCCCCGGCGAAGACTGGCGATGAACAAGAGGTTTTCCCGGGCGGTGAGAAAGGGGACCAAATTCACGGACTGGAAAACGAAACCCACCCGCTCAGCCCGGAAGTCGGTCAAGGCCCGCTTGCCGATGGCTGACACCTCGATGTCGGCGAGCCGGATCGAGCCGGACGTCGGGGTGAGCAGCCCGCCGATCATCGACAGCAGAGTGGTTTTCCCCGAACCGCTCGGCCCGAGGAGGGACACGAATTCGCCCCGGTCGACCGCCAGGCTCGCATCGTCGACGGCCCTGACCGCAGTGTGGCCGGAGCCGTAAACCTTGGTCACGTCATCGACCTGCAGGACGGTACCCATCTAGTTGGCTCCTCCCAAAGCGGTGGCCGGGTCGATCCGAGCGATGCGGCGCAGCGACAGCAGCGCGCCGACCACCCCGAAAATAATGACGAACAGTGCGACCTCGATCAACGTATCGGTCCTGAACAGAGCCGGGATCTCGGCCGGGAGCACCCGCCCCAGCAGGCGAGCGGCAATGGAACCGACCACCACCCCGACGAACGAGGCAATCAAGGCCTGAGCCACCACCCCGACCGCCAGCCGGGAAGTGGGGGTCCCGATCGCCTTCAAGGCCGCGAACAACTCGCGCTTCTCCAACACGA